>CAZTAI010000122.1:0-5405 GCA_964611555.1 uncultured Chloroflexota bacterium
CTCGACCGCGGCGGGCCAGCTCTTCGGGTACTCGGCGTCGAGTGACGGGTCGCGGTAACACTCGGTCCGCGCCATCAGCTGGTGGATCCGCTCGTCTCCGAAGAGCTCGAACTCCTTCAGTCCGGCCCGTCCCTTGATGAGCGCTACGGCGGCCGCGTATGGCGCGCTGAACTGAGCGTCCACCGTGTTCTTTGGATCGCGCTTGCGCTCGAGGTCCTCGGCGATGAGCGGCCAGCCGCCGGAGAGCACGCCGAGGCGCATCTTCGCGACGTCGTCCGCCGTGATGCCGTGCTCCTGGCGGAGCGCAAGCACCGCGTCGATCAGCCCGTGCGAGTAGCGGCAGCAGCCGTAGGGCTTGATCGAGACGTGCATGATCTCGAGCTCGCTCTTGCCGAGCCCTTCGGTGAGGCGCTCGGGATCCGGCGCGTCGGTGTATCCGCGAAGCAGCCCATGCGGGCCCTCGAGCGCCGTAGCCGGTCCGGTGAAGCCGAAGCGCGCGAGGCCCGCCGCGACGATCCCGCCGTGCGCGGCCCAGCCCGGGTTGAGCCGCTTCGTCCAAGCGCCGTCGTCCAGGTATGCGAGCGAGCCTGAGGCCATCGTCCCGGCGATACCGATGGCACGGGTCAGTCCATCGGCGTCCAGTCGCATGAGCTTCCCGGCCGCGACCGCCGCTCCGAAGACGCCGGCGACGCCGGTCGGATGGAAGCCGCGCTCGTAGGCTGACGCCGCGCCGAGTGCGTTGCCGACGCGCATCGTCACCTCGTAGCCGGCGACGACGGCCTCGAGGACCCGGATCCCTACCGGCGAGCCCTGCCCGTCCTGTCTCGCACTCCTTTGAAGGGGTGCGCCACCTTCCCCATCGGTCCCTTCTCCGGCGGCCCGACGGGCGAGGAGCTCTTCGGCCACCGCAAGCGCGGCGGGGATCACGGCCGCACCCGGGTGGAGCGAGGACTCGGTCGTGACGTCGTCCATCTCGGTGGAGTGAGCGGAGACCCCGTTCGCGAGGGCTGCCCACACCGCCGGCGCGCGCCCTGAGCGCGAGGAGGTACCTGTCGCAAACGCGCCCGCGGACCTTTGCAGTGGATCTCTGCGGGTCCGCAGTGATCCACTGCGCACGCCCGCATCGCCCGCAGAGACGGCCTCCTCCTCCGTAACGGCATCGTCCGCTACGGAGGGTGCGCCGAGAACAGACGCCATTCCTTGTCCTTGTGTCCGCACGAACTTCCGTACGGCCGAAGCTGACTCGGAGCGGCTCCCTCGAACGGCAACTCCGACCAGGTCGAGGACGAGCTCCGCGGCGCGCGCACGCGTCGCCAGCGGGATCGCGTCCCAGGTGAGGCCCGCGCAGTAGCTGGCTAGGGTCCGTCCAGCAGGACGGGCAGCGCCGGTACGACCCTCTTCAATGGGTCGTACCCGGGGCGATGCCATCACTTCTTCCCGATAGGGATGGGCTGCGGGATCTGCGGCACGTGACCGCGGCGGTAGACCATGACGGTCCGAAGGAACGTCATCACCACGGTCCCGTCCTGCTTGAAGCCGGTCGTGCGCATCTTCACGATCCCCACGCTCGGGCGGGACCGCGACTCGCGGGCTTCAAGCACCTCGCTCTGGGCGTAAATGGTGTCGCCGGCGAAGACCGGAGCCGGCAGGCGGACCTCGTCCCAGCCCAGGTTGGCGAACGCGTGGTCGAAGTCCGACACGCTTAGGCCGGTGACGAGCGCGAGCGTGAAGCACGAGTTCATGAGCGGCTTCTTGAACTCGGTCTGGGAGGCGTAGTGGTGGTCGAAGTGGACCGGGTTCATGTTCATCGTGAGGTTCGTGAACCAGATGTTGTCCGTGTCCGTGACCGTCCGGCCGACCGGGTGGCGGAACACCTTGCCGACGGTGTAGTCCTCGAACACGCGGCCCTGCATCGGCTCGCTCACGCCGGCGATGGTAGTCGGGCTATCGGCGGGACTGCTCCGCGCGGGCGATGATCCGCCGCGCGGCGAGAGCCAGGGGCCGGTCCACCATCTTGCCCTCGTAGGTCGCGACACCACTGCCGCTCGCGATCGCGGCGTCGAGCGCGGCCACGATCCCACGTGCGCGCTTCACCTCGTCGTCGCCCGGCGTGAAGGCCTTGTTGATCGGGCCGACGTGCTTCGGGTGGATCGCGAGCTTGCCGCTGAAACCGAGCCGCCGCGCGCGGTCTGCCTCCTTGCCGGCACCGTCCGCGTCGCCGAGGTCGAGCCACGGCGTGTCGATGGCGGCGACGCCCGCGGCGGCCGCGGCCACGACGATCTGCGCTCGAGCGTGGGCGATCTCGCTCCCGTCCGGCGAGATGACCGCGCCGATGTCGGCGGCGAAGTCGAAGCTCCCGAAGGCGATGGCCGCGACCTGCACGTGCGCCGCGGCGATCTCGGCCGAGCGCAGAAGACCGCGCGCGCTCTCGATCATCGGGACGAGCGCGAGGCCATGCCACGCGGCGCCGACCACCATGCCGGGCGCATCGACCTTGGGGATGACGATCCCAAGTGCGCCGCTCTCAGCGGCGGCTGCCAGCTCGACCTCGAGGGTCTCGGGGTCGAGATTGACGCGTATGAAGATCGCCGGCCGCGTGACGGCCGCGCCTCCTGATGAGGCGTCAGGCCTGCCGCCCAGGTGCAGCCCGCGCACTAGCTCGCGCGCGCGCTCCTTCTCGGCCGGGGCGGTCGCGTCCTCGAGGTCCACGATCACCGCATCCGCGCCGGCCGCGGCCGCTTTCGGGATCCACTCGGCCGCCTTGAGGGCCGGGACGAACAGCCAGCTCCGCGGCGGTGCGGCGCGCAGGCGGTCGACGGTCTCGCTCATCGCTCGACCTCGCGGCGGATCGCGTCGTTGTGCTCGCCGAGCCCCGGTACGGCGGCCATGACTACGTCGTCGATGCCGAACGGCGGCCGCAGCGCGCGGACTGGCCCGGCCGGGCTCCCGACCTCGACCCAACGCCCGCGCGCCTCGAGCTGCGGGTGCGCGAGCAGGTCGGCGACGCTGTTGAAGGAGCCGAACGGGACATCGGCAGCGTCGAGCGATCGCTCGATCTCCGACTTCGTGTGGCTCCCGAAGATCTCCTCGACGATCGCCTCGAGCTCGGCTCGATGCCGTACGCGCAGCTCGTTCGTCGCGAAGCGCGCGTCAGCCGTGAGTTCCGGCCGCTCCAGGACGATCCCGCAGAAGCGCGCCCACTGGCCCTCGTTCTGGATGCCGAGCGTGACCTGGCCGTCGGAGCAGCGGTACGGGCCGTACGGGACGATCATGTTGTGGCGCATGCCCGCACGCGGCGGAGCCGCGCCGCCGTACATCTGGTGGTACGCGGGAGCCATCATCCACTCGGCGAGGCAGTCGAGGATGGAGATCTCCACGCGCCGGCCCTGACCATCGGCGTCGCGCTGGCGGAGCGCCGCGAGGGTGGAGGCCATCGCGTAGACGCCCGCGCCGATGTCGCCGATGGAGATGCCCACCTTGACCGGCTGATCGGGCGTGCCCGTCACCGACATCACGCCGCTCTCCGCCTGCAGCAGGAGGTCGTACGCCTTGCGGTCCCGGTACGGGCCGTCGGGTCCGTAGCCCGAGATGCCGACGCTGACCAGGCGCGGCCAACGCACGTGCAGCGAGTCCCATCCGAGGCCGAGGCGCTCGAGCGACCCGGGACCGAGGTTGTGCACCAGGACATCGGCGCGGTCGAGGAGACGATCGAGCGTTGCTCGGTCGCCCGCGCCCGAGAGGTCGAGCGTGATGCTGCGCTTGCCGCGGTTGAGCCAGACGAAGTACGCGGACTGGCCCCGCACGACGGTGTCGTAACGGCGCGCGAAGTCACCTTCGGGGCGCTCGACCTTGACCACGTCCGCCCCCAGATCGGCCAGGTGGCGGGTGCAAAGCGGCCCCGCAACGGCCTGCTCGAGCGCCACCACGCGGATGCCGTCGAGGGGCCGGGTCACGCGGCCATCCTAGGCACCAAGCCTGCTGTATTCCCAGCCGAGCGCATCACGCACAACTTCCGCAGTCCAGGAGTGCGCGTTGAGCGCAGTAAAGAGGCAGTGCGCGTTGAGCGCAGTAAAGAGGAGTCAAGCATGAGGATCTTCGCACGCCCAAGGACCGCCTACGCGCACTGTGACCTGCCCTGCGGCATCTATGACCCGGCGCAGGCGCGGATCGAGGCCGAGTCCTGCTACAAGATCATCGAGAAGTACCAGGGGTCCAAGGACGAGGCCTTCCGGCAGCGCGCCGTCCTTATAAAGGAGCAGCGCGCGGACCTCGTGAAACACCACCTCGACGTCCTCTGGCACGACTACTTCAAGCCGGAGCACACCGAGAAGTTCCCGGAGCTGCACGAGCTCTTCTGGAAGGCGGCGAAGCAGGCCTCTGCCGTGAAGGCGTCGGTCGACATCGCGGACGCCACGAAGCTGCTCGAGATGATCGACCGCATCGACGACATCTGGAAGAAGACCGGCGGCGCCGAGAAGAGCCGCGTCGGCAAGCCAGCCCCGAAGGCGGCCTAGTGCTGGGGCGGGTGCGGGTCGCGGGGCACAGCATGGAGCCGGCGCTCCATCACGGTGACGAGCTGCTGTTCCTGCGCATCCCACCGCAGGTCGGAAGCGTGGTCGTGGCACGCGATCCGCGCGATGGCGACCGTCTGCTGGTGAAGCGCGTCGCGTGGATCTCGCGGGACGAGGTCTTCCTGGATAGCGACTCGCCAGGTCACGAGGGGCTGGTGGTGGAGAAACGCGCCGTGATCGGCCGCGCGATCCTCCGCTATCACCCGTTCCGCCGAAGCGCGGCGGTCCCGCGACGCGCGGTGCCGCACCACAATTGAGCGAGGGCGGCAGGGGCCGCTTGCGGACCCGGACGGACGAGCGAATGGGTACCGCGAAGCGGTACTAGTACGACCGAGGCAGCCCCAGTACGTGCTGCGCGACGTACGCCAGCACCAGGTTGTTGCTGATGGGCGCGACCTTATAGAGGCGGGTCGCGCGGAACTTGCGCTCGACGTCGTACTCGGCGGCAAAGCCGAACCCGCCGTGCGTGTCGAGGCACACGTTCGCTGCTTCCCATGAGGCCTCGCTTGCAAGGTACTTCGCCATGTTCGCTTCAGGCCCGCAGGGCCGACCGGCGTCGAAGAGGCGCGCCGCTTTCCAACGCATGAGATCCGCGGCCTCGGTCGCGGCGTGCGCCTTCGCGATCGGGAACTGCACGCCCTGGTTCTGGCCGATCGGGCGGTCGAAGACGACGCGCTGGTTTGCATAGGCGACGGCCCGGTCGACGAACCAGCGCGCGTCGCCGATGCACTCCGCCGCGATGAGGATCCGCTCCGCGTTCCAGCCGTCGATGATGTAGCGGAACCCGAGGCCCTCCTCGCCGATGCGGTCCTCCACCGGTACCTCGAGGTCGCG
>CAZTAI010000123.1:0-5393 GCA_964611555.1 uncultured Chloroflexota bacterium
GTGCAGCTCATCGCGACGGCCCACGGCAATTCGCTCGAGAACCTGATGCTGAACCCGACGCTCTCGGACCTCGTCGGCGGGATCCAGACCGTCACGCTGTCCGACGAGGAAGCGCGCCGGCGCGGCACGCAGAAGTCGGTGCTGGAGCGCAAGGCGCCGCCAACTTTCCAGGTGCTCGTCGAGATCCAGGGCTACCAGCGCATGGCCATCTACCCCGACGTCGCGCAGACCGTGGATGGCGTGCTCCTCGGCCACTCGGTCGCGCCGGAGATCCGCGAGCGGAACCCCGAGGGCGAGATCGAAGTGAAGGCCGGCCCGTCGGCTGCGCAGAGCGGTCCGACGAACGGCTCGCAGCGCCGGGGCGCGCGGCTGCAGGTCCCCGCGGGCCGCGAGACCGTGAAGGTCTACCCCTTCGGGATCTCCTGGGGTCGCGTCGAAGAGGCCGCCCGCGGGCTCGGGCTGCCCATCGCGATCGTCCGCGAGCCGGACGAGGCCGACGTCGTCATCACGCTCAAGAACTATTACCGCCGCAAGACCCCACGTCTTAAGGACGCCGAGTCCTCGGGCATCCCGATCTTCATCGCGCGGAGCAACTCGGCCTCGCAGATCGCCGGCGCACTCTCGAGCGTGTTCGAGATGCGCCGCGGCCCGCAGGAGGAGGGGCTCGAGGAAGCGCGCGAGGCGGTCGAGGCGATCCTCAACGGGCAGGCCGAGGAGGTCGAGCTCGCGGCGCAGCCCGCGCTCGTCCGGCGCCTTCAGCACGAGCTCGCCGAGCGCGCCAGCCTCTCCTCCACGAGCACCGGACACGATCCCCACCGCCGCGTGCAGATCTATCGATGAGCGACGCGCGCGGGCGTTTCTTCTCCTTCGAGGGCGGGGAAGCGTCGGGCAAGTCAGTTCAAGCGCGGCGCCTCGCTGCGGAGCTCGGGCGGCGCGGGCTCGAGGTCGTGCAGGTCCGGGAGCCGGGCGGTACTCCGGCCGGTGAGCGGATCCGCGAGATCCTCCTGCACGCAAAGGACATAGCCCTCACGCCGGAGGCGCAGGCGCTGCTGTTCACCGCGTCGCGCGCTCAGCTGGTCCGCGAGGTGATCAGGCCGGCCCTGGATCGCGGAGCCGTCGTCATCGCCGACCGCTACTTCGACTCGACACTCGCGTATCAGGCCGCGGGCCTCGGCGCCGACGCGGAGGGCGTGCGCGAGATCACACGGTTCGCGGTCGGCCCGACCATTCCGGACCGGACCTTCCTGTTGAACGTACCGGTCGAGGTGATCCTGAGCCGCGGGCGAGCCCGCGAGGCAGACCGGATGTGGGACCGCTACGAGGTGCGCGAGCCCGAGTTCCACGAGCGCCTGCGGGAGGGCTACCTCCGCCTGGCGGCCGCGGAGCCGTCGCGGTTCGTCGTCATCCAGGGTGACCGCGACGAGGAGGCGGTGGCCGCTGACGTCCTGCGAGAGGCGGACACGCTGCTCGCTACCATCTCGCGGCGATGAAGCTCGTCATAGCGATCATTCACAGCGAGGACGCTTCGGAGCTCGTCGACGCGCTGACCGACAGGGAGTACCGCGTCACCCGCCTGCACTCGAGCGGCGGCTTCCTAAAGCAGGCCAACGCCACCGTGATGCTGGGGGTCGAGGAGGCGCAGGTCGACGAGGTCCTCGCGCTCATCCGGGAGACGTGCCACGCCCGCAGCCAGTTCATCAACCCGATGCCGCCGCTGATGGAGCCGGGCGAGTTCTACATGCCCTATCCGGTCGAGGTGACCTTCGGCGGGGCGACTGTCTTCGTCATGGACGTCGCTCGCCACGAACGGCTCTAGCCACCTCCCGAGTGCCAGCCTGGCGGCCGAGCTAGTTCAGCCGTCTACTGGATCCACCCGAAATGAGGCCTATTCGTTTCGATCCCGTACGGTGAAACGTTTAGTCCTTTCATTCCGGTATCGCGGACATGTACTTTTGGCGCACGCTTGCCGGCCGAGTGAACGGGGAATGGGTCGGGGGCGACATTCGTGGAGGGCATCAAATGCGTCGCATCGTTTCCGTCCTGGCTGCACTCGCGGCTCTGGTCCTCGGCGGTGGCGCCGGCGTCGCGGGTCTGTAGCTCGTCCGCCGGTCCGTCTACGCACGGGTGATCACAGTGCGTAGCCGAATCTAGAACGGCATCTTCCGAGAAGGCTCGGAAATGGTGAGGGAGAGGTCGCAAGTGCCTCTCCCTCTTCGTTTGCGTGGGGAGCACCAGCGATACGGCCACTATTGTCCGGCCCGTGCACTCCCTCGCGATCGCCCCTCTCCGTCTTCGCCTGCTCATCGCATTGGTCATCGCAACAGGCGGCGCGGTGCTCGCCGGAGTGTCAGCGACGGCACCGTCTGGCCTTGACCTGGTCCGGCTCGGTTTCTGGATCGGCGTGACGGTCCTGTCGGCGGCGCTGCCAATCAGGCTTCCGGGAGGAGTGGTCGCAAACACGACGACGACGCCGATCATCGCCGCGGTCTTCGACTCGGGTCTTGCGAATCCATTTGCGCTCTGCTGGATCGCACTCCTAGGGACGACTGACATCCGGGACATTCGGCGGCAGACGGCGTTCTGGCCGATCGGCACGCTCTACAACCACTTCGTCTACGTCCTGGGCGCCTTCGCAGCGTGGGCCGTCGCCGAGGGGATCGCGGCAGCCGGCGGGCGCGAAGCACCAACTCAGGTCGTCTTCCAGTTGGTCGGCGCAGGACTCGCGTACAGCGCCGTGAACTACGCCCTCGCGGTGCTGGCCGCAAGCTTCAAGACGAACCAGCCGATCGGCAGAGTCTGGTCGCTGAGCATCAGCAATGTCTTCCCCTCGCTCATGGCACAGGTCCCGCTCGGCTGGCTGATGGCGCAGATAGCCGTGAGGGTCGGACTGTGGGCGGCGCTGATGGTGATCATCCCGCTCCAGCTCGCCCGCTACTCGCTGAGCAAGTACACGGAGATACGCGACCTCTTCTTCGGTACGGTCAGCGCGCTGTCACAGGCGATCGACGCCAAGGACGGCTTCACGCGAGGCCACGCCGACCGGGTATCCCGCATCGCCGGCGCGATCGCGCGGGAGATCGGCCTTCCCGAGCGGCAGATCGAGCAGATCGAGCTGGCCGGGATGCTCCATGACATCGGCAAGATCGGCGTCGAGGATCGCATCCTTATGAAGCCGGCGCGGCTCGACCCCGACGAGACGGCACTCATGCGCCTTCACTCGATCTACGGCGCATCCATACTCGAGCCTTCCGCAGCGCTGCGTCCCCTCGTGCCGATGGTGCGCCACCACCATGAGAGGTACGACGGGGACGGATATCCCGATGGGCTGAAGGGTGAGGACATCCCTCTCGGATCCAGGGTGATCATCGTCGCCGACGCGTACGAGGCCATGACGTCGGACCGCATCTATCGGAAGGCGATGGGCCACGAGAAGGCGATGGAGCAGCTTCAAAAGTACAAGGGGACGCAGTTCGATCCCAAGGTCGTGCGGGGGCTCGAGCAGGTCTGGCAGAAGCACGGTCCGGCAGCGTTCGAGGTGAGCGATCTTCCGGCCATCGAGTACGAAACGCTCGCCGACCTCCGTCGCCGGCTCGCCAAGGAGCCGTCCGCCCACGACGCTCATGCTGGCTAGCGCGGTCGCGCTCGGCGTCGCTGCCGGCTGGCTCGCTGGCGGGCGCCATCTAGGGCGGCTCGCCGAGCTGCGCATCAGATGGTGGCCGCTGCTGGCGGCTGCCGTTGCACTGCGGGCGCTCGCACCGCTGTTCGGCGATCTCAGCTCCCTCGCCTACGTCGCCGCGTTCGGGGGCATCGCCGCCGTCGGGCTGGCGGATCGCCACCTGCCAGGGATGAGCATCATCGCGGCCGGGGCGACGCTGAACGCCATCGTCGTGGCCGCCAACGGCGGCATGCCCGTGGATCTCGCCGCGGTCGCCGCGGCCGGGGCGACGATGCATGTCGACAGCCTGCACCATGAGCTGACTGCCGGCGCGAGGCTGCCACAGCTCGCCGACGTGATCCCGATGGCGATATTCCGGAACGTCTATAGCGTCGGCGACGTCCTTCTTGCCCTCGGTGGCTTCTGGCTCCCGTTCGCGTGGATGCGCCGGCCATGACCCGTGTCACGGCGCTCGACGCGTTCCGATCGCCGAACTTCACGCTTCTCTGGGCGGCGCAGGTCATCAGCGGGTTCGGCGACAAGATCACGGTCTTCGCACTCGCCTTCGTGACGTGGGAGCTCACGCGATCCGCCGTCTCGACGACGCTCGCGGTGGTCATCAGCACCATCCCGCACGCCATCTTCGGCTTCTTCGGCGGAGCCATCGCCGATGCGGCCGGGCACCGCCGCACCATGATCGCCTGCGATCTCGTCCGGGTGCTCGCGATCGGCGTCATCCCCGCGGTCCTTCTCCTCGGCGCGCCGCTGTGGGTCGCCTACGTCCTCGTCCTCGTGGCGGCGATGTGTTCGGCGATCTTCAACCCCACCCGGATGGCGATCATCCCCGATCTCGTACCGCCGGAGCGCCTCAGCGCGAGCAACTCGATGGTGTTCGCCTCCGATCGGACGGTGGAGATCCTCGGGACGCTCGCCGCCGGGGTCCTCGTTGCGCTGCTCCGCGAGTCGGCCTTCTACATCGATGCTCTGACCTTCGGCCTCTCGGCGCTCCTGCTAAGCCGGATCGTGATGGTCGAACGGCCGGCGCAGACGATCTCGTGGGGGCGGATCTCCTCCGACGCGCTCGACGGGGTCCGCCTGCTCCGTGACCACGCCGTGCTCCGGGCGAACACCGTCTTCGCGCTCCTGGCGCAGCTGTCGCTGCCGATCGTGAACGGCCTGACGCCGGTCCTCATCTTCCGCGAGTACGGTCTCGGACCGCAGCACTTCGGGGTGACCGAGGCGGCGATCGCCGTCGGCGCCGTCGTGGCCGGCATCCTCTACCCAGCGCTGCTCGGCGGGGTCCGGAAGGGACGCGCGATCGTCGCGGGTTTCGCGCTCCTCGGTGTCGTCATGGTGGCGATCGCGGTGGCGCCCAGCTTCCCGGTCGCGGTCGTCCTCTTCGCGGTCCTCGGTGTGACGAACGTGGTCTTCTTGATCCCGATCATGACCCTGGTGCAGGAGCAGACGCCGGCGGGCGTCCGCGCGCGCGTATTCGGTGCTCGTTTCGCGCTCCTCAACCTCACCTGGCTGCCGGTGATCCTCCTGACCGCGGTGCTCGCGGAGGTCGTAACGGTGCAGGTGGTCTTTGCCGCGGCGGGCCTGTTCACGCTCGGCGTGGCGCTGGTCGGCTCCCTCTTCCGTTCCGTGCGGGACGTGGCCTAGCGCCCATCGCTCGCCCGACCTCATTTCCGGCAGCGGGTCGACTGTTTGACATGTACGCTGGGCGCACACAAACTGC
>CAZTAI010000124.1:0-3804 GCA_964611555.1 uncultured Chloroflexota bacterium
TTCGAGGGCCACGCCGGCCTGGTCACCGCGCTCGCCGCGCCCAGCCTCGTTACGCGGTACGAGATGTCGCCAGGCTTCGCGCGCGGTGCGGCCATCGGCATCTCGCAGTCGGGTGCGGCGCCCGACGTTGCCGCAGTCCTGGATGCCGCTCGAGCCGCGGGCGCGCGCACGGTGGCGATCACCAATGTCGCGCGGTCCCGCGTGGCCCGCTGTGCGGATGCCGTCGTGCTGCTGCGCGCGGGACCGGAGCGGTCTGTGGCCGCGACGAAGACGTACACCGCGACGTGCCTCGCCCTCGCGCTCCTCGCGTCCGGCTGTGCGGAGGCTCGCGGGCGGCCGCCGATCCTCATAGCGGGACTGGCCGAGGCGGTCGAGGAGGCCGTCGGTGTCGGTCGCGAGGTCGCCCGGCTCGCCGCGCGCATTGGCCGAGTGCGCTCCCTGGTGATCCTCGCGCGTGGGCTCGTCTATCCGATGGCGCTCGAGGCGGCGCTCAAGGTCAAGGAGCTCGCGCGGATCTGGGCCGAGCCCTACTCGAGCGCGGATCTGGCCCATGGGCCGATCGCACTTCTGGGACCCGACACGCCGGCGATCGTGATGTCGGCCCGGGGGACCGTCGAGGGCGACGCGCGCGAGCTCGCCCGGCGTCTGCACGACCGCGGCGTACGCGTGCATGCGATCACGAACGACAGGCGCCTGGCCGAGATCGCCGATAGCGCGGTGCTCCTTCGCGCCGCGCCGGACGAGGCGATGGCGGCGATCGCGCTAGCCGTCGTGGCACAGCTGCTGGCGGCGGAGCTGGCCCGTCGGCGGGGCCTCGATCCCGACCGGCCCGCCGGCCTTACGAAGGTGACGCGCACCCGCTAGCTCGTCAGATCTCTCCATAGGTGGACAGGGCGAGACCGAGCTCTGCCACCTTTGCCTTGACCGAAGGATCGGTGAGCGTCGCGAGCTCGGCGACGCGATCGCGCGCGTACGCCGAGGTGCGCTCGAGCTCGGCGTCCGGCTCGCCGGGATGGCACATGAGCTCGGTGGACCCATCGCCCGTCGCGGCGATCCGCTCCAGGATCGCGGTGAGCGCCGCGACGTCGATCGGCCGCGGGCCCTGGAACTCGCGCGTGTAGCGGTCCGTCGTCCGAACGCCGGCCGCGCGAAGAAGCTCCCGCTCCGGATCATTCAGGTGACGCGCCGCGAGCCCGGTCTCGCTCGCGATCGCTAGCAGGGCCTCGAAGACCGCGGGCTCCTCCTGGACCCAGTGGTGCGTGTCGAAGTGCGTGGGCTCCCGCCCCAGGAGCGTTCGCGCCCGCTGGTACTGCGCGCGGTACTCCCGTAGTGCGTCGTCCGTGCGGACACGGCCTTTGCCGACGATGGCCGAGGGCCCGCGTGGGAACGCACCATCAGGCTCCACCAGCGAGGGGATCGAGAGTGGGTCGCTCAAAGGTCGCGCATAGGTGAGCACGAGATGCACGCCGACACCGAGCTTGGGGTTCGCGCGCGCCACCGCGGCGCCGCGCTCCGCTCCCGGCGCGCTCGCCATGAGCGTCGCGGACGTGACGATGCCCTCGCGGTGGGCGCGCGCGATGCCGCTATCGATCCCCCTGGACCGCCCGAGGTCGTCGGCGTTGACGATGAGCAGCTTCACGCCCAAGAGCTAAGGGAGTCGGACCGGGCAGCGGCCAGTGGGCTGCAGCTCGCCGGCAAGGACCCTCGCGAGGGCATCGATGGAGACGGGTACGTCGCTGTAGGTGAGGAGCGCGGGCCGGTCGTGGAAGAGCGACGCGTCGTACGGCGTGCGCGTCGCGCAGAGGATGCCGCCTTCCGCGAGCAGCTCGCGCGCACGCGCCGCCTGCTGTGGCGAGTGCCACGCGCTCGAGCTGCAGACGACGAGCGGCCCCTCGCCGGCCGGGACGCGCCCCTCGCGCTCGAAGGCGAGGCGATCGCCGAAGCGCCGCCTGAGGACGAACTCGAGGTCATCCACGGGCATCGGGAGCTCTTCCGCGGCGGTCCGGACCGGGAACGGCAGGGCGCTGACGCGCACGCGGCCCGTGAGCGAGGGCAGCGGCGGGCCCACGTGGGTGATCGAGCGCTCGGCGATCTCGGTCGCGAGCTCGCGTGCCGGGCCGTCGTCGATGTCGTCCCGCGGGCCCTTGCCGCCGAAGCGCTCACGGAACGCTGTCGCACGGCGCATCGCCTCGGCCAGGCGTGCCGGCGGGACCGCGCTCTCGATCGCCCCAGCTGCCATGAGCTGCCGATCCGCCCCGGTCGTGATCATCACCGCGTCGATCCCAGCGCTGATGGCGCGTTCGAAGGTGCGCGCCATCTCTTCGACATCGAGGAAGCCGCTCATGTCGAGCGAATCCGTGACGACGAGGCCGTCGAAGCCGAGCTCGCCCCGGAGGACGTCTACGAGGATGGGCCGCGACAGCGTCGAAATGTCCTTGGCGTCCAGCGCTGGATACCGGACGTGCGCGGGCATCACCATCGACGCGCCCGCCTCGATCGCTGCGCGGAACGGCAGGAGATCGCGCTTGCGGATCACCTCGATCGGATCGTTCACGGTCGGGATGGTGAGGTGCGAGTCCTCGGTCGTCGCGCCGTGTCCAGGGAAGTGCTTGGGGCTCGTTGCGACGCCCGCCGCCTCCGACCCGCGCACCCACGCGGCGGCGAACGCCGCGACACGCTCTGGGTCGTCGCCGAAGGAGCGCGGCCCGATGACCGGGTTGAGCGGCTCAACGTTCACGTCGCAGACAGGTGCGTGGTTCACGGTGAAGCCGTCGGCGATCAGGCCTTCCGCTACCGCGCGCGCTGCGCGCTCCGCGAAGATCGGATCGCCCGTCGCCGCGATGGCCATCGCGCTCGGGAACACCGCGCGGTAGCCGACGCGTACGACGGGACCGCCCTCCTGGTCGACCGCGACCGGGACCGGGGTGAGCCCGCGGCGCTTCGCGGCGTCGGCAGCTTCCGCGAGCATCGCGCGGACCTGGGTCTTCGACTTGATGTTCCCGCGGTAGGCGAAGAGCACCAGCCCACCGATGCGGCCGTCGCCGATCGCGTCGAGGATCTGGCCGGGGACCTCGGGACCGTCGAACCCTGCCCACACGAGCGCGCCGGGTCCGAGCTTCGCGGCCACGAACATGACCTTACGGGAGCGCCGCTAATGTCGGCGCGTGGCCGTGACCGAGCCGGAGACCGTCGTGATCCCGCCGGGCGATGCCCTGCTCGGCGATCCCGTACGCACGGAGCACGTGAACGTCTTCGCGATCGCGCGACGGCCCGTCACGAACGAGGAGTACGCGCGCTTCCGGACCGAGCACCAGCCGGCGGACGCGCGCCCGGTACGCGGGGTGAGCTGGGCCGATGCGGTCGGCTACTGCCGCTGGCTCACGGTCGATACGGCGCACACCTACCGGCTTCCGGATGAGCGGGAGTGGGAGAAGGCCTCGCGCGCGGGCGTGCTCGATGACGTTGGCGAGCTCGAGTGGACGAACTCGTGGGCCGACGGGCGCGTGCTGCGTGGCCACGACGACCCCGCGAAACGGCGGTATGTCACCGACGACCTCTCCCACGCGGGCTTCCGCGTCGTGCGCGGCATGACCGGGCGCTGATGCCGCGTCGCGCGAAGACGGTCGCGACGATCGTGGCCAGCGCGAACGGTGCCGGCGCGCTTCCGGAGGCGATGCGGATCATGCGCCGCGGTGGGTCAGCGCTCGATGCGGTCGAGGCGGCGTCGCGCATCGTCGAGGCCGACCCGCGCGACACGAGCGTGGGCCGCGGTGGTTGGCCGAACATCCTTGGCCAGGTCGAGGT
>CAZTAI010000124.1:3904-5355 GCA_964611555.1 uncultured Chloroflexota bacterium
CTGGCTGCCCTCGTCCAGAAGACCGTGGCCCTGGAGCGCAAGGGGACCGTGAACTTCATCGCGCTGGATGCGAGAGGCCACATGGCTTCGGCGGTCACCACCAGCGGCTGGGGCTACAAGTACCCGGGCCGTGTGGGCGACTCGCCGATCATCGGCGCCGGCAACTACTGCGACGAGCGCTACGGCGGGGCGACGTGCACCGGCTTTGGCGAGCTCGCGATGCGTGCGCTGACGGCCAAGAGCGCCGTGGACGGGCTGGCCGAGGGCCACGACCCCTCGCGCGTCGCGCGGGCGGCGATACGCGAGGTGAACCGCCTCGAGCCGGATCCGCCGCCGATGAACGTGGTACTGCTGGCCCGCGACGGCCGCTACGCCTCGGCGACGAACCGCTCGGGCCGGAGCTACTCAGCGATGACGGCCGAGATGGCCGAGCCGCGCGTCATGCGGCGCGCCGTGGTGAGGGTGAGCTAAGGCTTTTCGCCCGTCTCGGCGCGCTCCGCGGCACGCGCGCTCGCGGCCAGCTCGCGCGCCGGCTCGCGCAGGCGCTCCGCGAACCGCGCCAGCACGCCGACGATGGGCACGGCGAAGATGCCGCCCATGATCCCGGCGGCCTGGATGCCGAAGAGGACCGCCAGGAGCGCGGCGACTGGCGACACACCCACGGCCGCGCCGCTGATCCGAGGCACGAGGAGGTTGTTCTCGAGCTGCTGGATGAGGATCGCGGCGACGATCACCCAGAGGACCAGCGGCCAGGGCTGGAAGAACGCCACCGAGGCCGCCACCGTCCCCGCGAAGATCGGCCCGACGATGGGAACGAGCTCGAGCACTCCGGCTAGGACCCCCAGCAGCAGCGCGTGACGCACACCCAGGACCGAGTACGCGACCATCGAGACGACCCCGATGATCACCGCGAGCAGCAGCTGTGCGCGCACGTATGCGCCGAACACGTGCGCCAGGTCGTCCTCGATGTCCTCGGCGAGGTCGCGATGCCGCTTCGGTACCCAGCCGATCACCCACGAGCGGATGCGCGCGGCGCCCGAGAGCAGGTAGACGGCGAGGACGACGACCAGCACGACGTCGATCACGGCGGTGACGATGCGGATCGCGATCTGCGCGGAGCCAGCGACCAGCTCGTTCGCGCGTTCTGCCAGGAAGGTCCCGGCCTGTGCCCGTACCTCCCGCGGGATCTCGACGCCGGCGATGCTGAACGGCCGGTCGCTGCGTATCTCCTCGGCGTACTGCGGGATCAGCGTGATGAGGTCGCGTGCCTCGCGGACCAGGGCGTTCGCCGTCAGGCCGACGAAGAGGCTGATCGCGCCCAGGACCAGGAGGACCGTGATGAGGATGGCGAGCGGCCGGCGCCCGACGAACCGTTGGACCAGGTCCACGAGCGGCGCGAGGAGGAACGCCACCACGATGCCGAAGAGCACGACGAAGAGCCCCTCGCGGAC
>CAZTAI010000125.1:0-5310 GCA_964611555.1 uncultured Chloroflexota bacterium
AGGCTGGCCGCGAGCTCGCCGAAGCGCGCGCGATCGCCGAGCGCTTGGGCGCCGCGGCCCTGCGAGCGACCCTTGAGACCGAGCCGATGAGGGTGTAGGCGGCGAACGGGACCCTTCCGCGGTCCAGGAGTGCCCGTGAGGGCAGTAAAGCAGGCCAAGCAGTGCCCGGGAGGGCAGTAGAGAGGCTGAGACAGCGCTGACACGCCTCGCGTTCATGCCCGCTAAGCCCCCGCTAATCACGTCCTAGTACAAATGGCCCCAGTCAAAAAGTGAACCGGCCAAAGTTCCTCATCGCAGCCGTAGCCATCGCCGGGGCGGCAACCCTGGTCGAGGCCACCAGCCGGGTATCCGTCTACACCTTCGACCTGCCTGTCATCCTCCTCCTTGCCGCCGGCGCCGGGGTCGCCCAGCGCGTACCGGTCTTCCTGTTCCGCTCGAGCGCGGTGTCGGTCGCCTACGCCGCGACCATCGCCACGTTCGTGCTCTACGGAACGGGTATCGCGCTCTGGGTGAACCTGGCGTCGGCGGCCGTCAACGCCTTCACGCCAAGGCGGAAGCCGATCGAGAAGATCCTCTTCAACACCGGCGCCCTCACGGTCTCGGCCTACCTGGCCGGATCCGTCTTCGAGCTGCTGGGCGGCCACTCCGCGAGCCGCGAGCCCGCCACGACCGTGCTGGCGGTGGCCGGCTCATCGCTGGTGTACTTCGCGGTGAACAGCACGCTGACAGCGTCGATCATCGCCCTGACCAGCCAGACCGGCGCTCTGCGGAACGCTCTTGCGGTCTGGCGCGAGAACTACAGCTGGATGACGGTGAACTACGTGGTCACCGCCAGCGCCGGGGCAGGGCTCGCCCTTGCCTACGAGGCCATCGAAGTGGTCGGGATCGCCATCTTCATCCTGCCGATCGCGGCCGGATGGGCCACCTTCCGCGCCTACATGCTCAACTCGGCCGGTGCTCGCAGGCGGAGCGAAGAGCTGGAGCGGGCGAATGAGCGCCTGCGCCACTCGAACGAAGCGATGAGCCTCGCGCTCGAGCGGCTCGGGGTCCTTAAGCCCTAGAGACGCACCAGTCCGAGCTCACCGGCCCGGACGACCGCCTCGATCCGCGAGTGCGCATCCATCTTCTCGAGAACGCTCTGGACATGGTCACGCGCGGTGTGGACCGAGAGCCCCAGACGTGTCGCGATGGTCTTGCTGTCGCAGCCCGCGGCAAGCAGTGCAAGGACGTCGCGCTCGCGCGGGGTCAGCGCCTCGGTGACGCGCGCGCGCTCCTGCGCCACGAGCTCCCGCCGTGCGCGACCGCGCATGGCCTGAGCGACGATCGCCGGCGAGAAGAGGTTGTCGCCCTGGCGCGCGCGCTCGATCGCCTTGATGAGATCGGCCGGATGAAGGACCTTGTCAAGGACGCCGACCGCGCCGGCCTCGACGGCGGACGCGACCTCCTCCTCACCCGCCGCGCCGGTCAGGATGATCACCGCGGTGTGCGGCGCGAACTCGCGGATGCGGCCGATCGCGGCCACGCCCTTCTCCTCGCCGATGCACTGATCCATTAGCACGACGTCCGGGGTCAGCTGCCGTGCGAGCGTCACCGCGTCGTTCACGTTCCCGGCCGTGCCGACCACTTCCATGCGCTTGTCCCGGAGCAGCAGGAGCCGTAGCCCCTCGGCGAAGACCGTGTGGTCGTCGACGATCAATACCTTGATCGTCGTCTTTTCTTGCACGTTCATGACACCCCCACCGTTGTCCGGAGCGCTTCGCGCACGCGCGCGAGCAGAGCCTCCGGCGTGAATGGCTTCGAGAGGAGATCCGCGCCGGGCTGTGCCCGGCCCTCGGGCGCGTATCCGGAGATGAACAGCACGGGGAGCGAAGGACGGTGCTCCCGGATGCGCTTCGCCAGCTCGCGTCCCGTGATCCCCGGCAGCACGAGGTCCGATACGAGCATGTCGAAGTCGTGGGTCGCGGCGAGCAGCGCCTCGCTGGGCGTGGGTGCCTCGACGACCCGGTAGCCGGCGGAGCGCAGGATCGCCGACGTCGCGCGGAGCACGCTGGCTTCGTCGTCCACCAGGAGGATCGTCTCGCCGTGGCCCTCCTCCTGGAGTGGCGTCGGCTCGCTCACGTCGACAGCGGCGGCCTCGAGCGCGGGCAGGTGGATCGTGAAGCGCGTGCCCGCGCCGAGTGTGGACGCAAGTGCGACGTGGCCGCCGGCGCGCGTGACGATCCCGTAGACCGTCGACAGCCCGAGTCCCGTCCCCCGGCCCTTCGGCTTCGTGCTGAAGAACGGCTCGAAGGCGCGAGCCGCGACCTCAGGGGTCATGCCTGTCCCGCTGTCGTTCGCCACGACCCTTACAAATGGGCCGGGGCGGATCCCGGGCATCGCCGCGGCGGCGGGAGCGTCCAACTCGACGGTGTCGACCGCGATCGCGAGACGCCCACCAGCGGGCATGGCGTCGCGCGCGTTCACGGCCAGGTTCATCAGGATCTGCTCGAGCTGACCGGTGTCGAGGCGGACCGCTGGGAGCAGCTGCGTGAGGCGGACGTCGAGCGTGATGTTCGCGCCGATGGTCCGGCGCAGCAGCCGCTCGGCGCTCGCAACCTCGGTGCGGACGTCGATGAGCTCCCCACCCCCAACGCCGCCGCGACTGAAGACGAGCATCTGCTTCGTGAGCTGTGCTCCGCGCTCGGCCGCGTGCTTTATCTCCTCTATCTCACGCCGCGCGGGAGCCGCTTCGCCGTCCAGCGCGAGGTGCGCGTTGTTGAGGATGACCGCCAGCAGGTTGTTGAAGTCGTGCGCGATCCCGCCGGCGAGCGAGCCGAGACTCTCGAGGCGGTGCGCTCGTTCGAGCTCCGCCAGCGCGCGAGAGCGGATCGTCACGTCGCGGATGATCGAAACGGCCCGGGTCGCCCCATCGACGGTGAATCGACGCAGCGCGACCTCGACCTCGATGCGCTGGCCGTCCTTGCGCACGAGGGTCTTCTGGAGGACCCCACCGTCGGCGGGCAGGGCGCTCGCTACGCGTCTAGCCTCCTCGCGCTCGTCGTCGGGGATCAGCTCGTACACGCTGGGGAGCGCCGTGATCTCCTCGCGTGACCACCCCGTCAGCGCGATCAGCCCGTCACTCACGTAGACCGCCCGCTCGGCCTCGGTGATGAGCACTCCCTGGCGCATGGCGTCGTGCGCCTGGAGGAGCGGCTCGTGCACGGCAGCACGCATCTCCCGACCGGCGCGAAGAGCACGGAGCTCGCCCTCGATCCCGGAGGAGATGAGACCGGCGAGGACGTAGATGCCAAGGTGGATGACGGTGTCGGCCGTGTCGAGCGGCATACCGAGCGAGCCCACCCGCCACAGCGCGATCGCCACGTGGGCAACGGAGATCGCGCCGACGGCGAACGCGGCACCGGCCCGGCCGAACCTGAACGAGGCAATGACGATGTAGAGCGGAGCGGCGTTCGTCACGAGCCAGCTGGGGGAGAGCGCGCTCAGGAGCAGACCGCCAATGAACCCGGTCGTGTCGAAGACGTGCGCGATCCACCCGGCCCGCCGCTTTGCCCGCTGTGTCTCCGCCCGCTCGGAGACCCAGAGCATGAGGACGGCGTACCCGATGAAGTAGAGACCGAAGACGTAGAAGAGCCTCGCGTCGACACCGCCGACGGCGGGCGGCCCGAGGAGAATGATCAGCGCGCCGCCTATGCAGCGGCCGAGGAAAAGCGCCCGCTCTAGCCCGCGACCCTCATCCAGGGTCTGGTGCGCCCTCAAGTCCCCATCCCTCTCGCCGTCCCCGCATCCCGACGGGGCACTAGGTGTCCGCGGAATCTTATGGGGAGCATTTCGATGTGTTCGGCCCCAGAACGGCACGCCTTGTAACGGCGATCGACAGATGGAGGCCGGCCGCGCACGCTGCGGAGCTGGCTCTCCGCCTTTCTTCGGGAACTCGGGGAACGCCGGAAAGAGCGCGCGAGCGTCGATACGGCTCGGATACTTGGACCGCTACCGGCCAGACACCTGGTCGGTCGCCGTACGACCGAGTGACCTCAGCGAGAGCCGATAAGAGGCCGCTAATACCCGTCGCGCTCACATACCCACCGTGGATGTCGGACCAGCCCTCCAGCAGCTCGCGGGCGCCGCGAATCTGGGGCTGGCCGTGTCGATCCTGGCGCTGACGGTGGCGCGCCAGATGGGCTCGGCGCGTCCCGCCTACACGCGCTCCTGGATCTTCTTCGGCCTTGCGGCCGTCACCCTCGCCGTGCGCGCGGGCTTCGACATCGCCGGACCGGGCATGGAGAGCTTCGCACGGATGGCCGACGTGGCGACGACCGCGCTTCTTAGCGTCGCCTTCATCTTCCTCTACGGCGCCGACCGCGAGGGCATCGACCGGCTACAGGAAGCGGCCGAACGTGACGGCCTGACGGGCCTCTACGACCTGCGGGCATTCAGCGCTCTCGCGCTCGACCGTCTCGAACGGTCCCGAGAGAACGGCGGACACTGCGCCGTCGCCATCCTCGATGTGGACGGATTCAAGGGCCTCAACGACACCCTCGGGCATCAGGCCGGGGACCGCATGCTGCAGCTCGTCGCGAGCGCGATCCGCGCCAACCTGCGCCCACACGATCTATCGGGCCGGTACGGCGGGGACGAGTTCGTGATCCTCCTCGACCGCTGCGAAGCGGAAGAGGCCAAGCTGGTCTGCGCGCGAGTCCTCCGCTCGGTCGTGATGCTCACGCTGGCCGCGGGCCGGCAGCTAACGCTTTCTTGCGGCATCTCCGTATCGCCCGGCCACGGCACGGACCTGCGCGATCTGATCGCGAACGCCGACCGGCAGCTGCTCGAGGTGAAGCGCAGCGGCAAGAACGCGGTAAGCGCGGCGGCCACAGCGTGATCGGCGGGTACCCCACGATCGTGGGGGGAGCCGGACCCGCGCACATGGGTCTCGGGCACCGGTGCTTCGCGGATAGCGTCCCTCACCGGTGGGTAGGGCAGAGTTGATCGACACGCGCGCGTCACAGCCTGTGGATGCCGCTGCGCTCATCCAGACCGTCGCGGAGCATCGCCGGCTCGGCCGCACGACCGCCGCGATCGCCGCGGCGACGCAGGCCCTCGACCTCATCGACGAAGGCGCCTCGATAGACCGCGGCACGGCGCTCCGCCTGCTGGGCCTGGCCCGGCGCGACGGGGGCGACATCGAAGGCGCGCTCGAGGCGCACACCCAGGCCGAGTACGTCTTCGCCACGCTGGCCGACGCGCAGGCCCAGACGCGCGAGCACGTCTCGCTCGGGAAGCTCCACCTGGAGCAGGGCCGCCTCGAGGACGCGC
>CAZTAI010000126.1:0-5308 GCA_964611555.1 uncultured Chloroflexota bacterium
GGCCTGCGAGACCGCGTCGAGATCTGGTGCGACGGTGGGATCAAGAGCGCGGCGGACGTGGCCAAGCTCATGTGCCTCGGCGCCGACCGCTGCGGCTTCGGCACGTTCGCGATGGTCGCGATCGGCTGCACCATCTGCCGCGGCTGCCAGCTCGACACCTGCCACGTGGGCATCGCGACGCAGATCGAGACGGCGGCCGAGGCGGCGGAGCGCGGCCTCAAGCGCTTCGAGCCGCAGGAGATGGGCCGAGCGGTCGCGAATCTCAAGCGTGCCTTCGGCGCGATGCGCGAGGAGCTCGCGGAGATCACGGCGCGCCTGGGCGTCGATCGCACCGCGGACCTGGTGGGTCGCCGCGATCTGCTCGTTCAGGCACGCGGGCTCGATCGGCTCGACCTAAGTGAGCTGCTAGAGCCGGTAAGTGTTCCGGCCAGGGTGTTCGCTCTTGTCGGCGAGGCCGCGGTACCCGACGCGGCTCGCGGCGCGCGCCCGCTCACGCTTGAGGAACCCCCCGCAAGGCACGCGCTATCGCGCGTGCCACCTGCGGTCCCACCCCTCAGTCGCGATCGCGTGCGCGCATCCGCATTCGCCGCGTCATCCACGGCCTCGCCTTCCTTGTCGTCAGTGGACCGGTTCGTCGGGACGCGCGGGTCGGGTGAGATCGCGCGCGCGCAGATCTTTGGTGGTGCTCAAGGTGATGTGCGGCTCTCGTTCGAGGGATCTGTCGCGGGCAATGGCGCGGCGGCCTACTCCGCGGAGGGCATGTCACTCACGATCGGTGGCGGCGCCCAGGACGGTGCGGCCAAGACCGCGCTCGGTGGTGAGCTGACGGTGATGAAGGCGCCGAACGCGGAAGGCGAGTACGTCGATGGCTCGGTGGGGAAGTGCTTCGCCTACGGCGCGCAGCGCGGGCGCCTCCTGGTGCAGGGCAGCGCCGACGCACGCGCCGGGATCCGGCTATCGGGCGCGGATGTCGTCATCGGCGGGGACGTGAAGGGCTTCGCGTTCGAGTACATGACCGGTGGCCGCGCGGCGATCCTCGGTGACCCGGGGCGGTGGATCTGCTCCGGCATGTCGGGCGGCGCCGTGTTCGTGCGTCACGACCCCGAGCGCGGTCTTGACGACGAGGGCATCAAGGACCGCATCGCGAAGGGCGCCAAGGTCGCGGTGCGGCCGGTGGGCGAGGCCGACCACGAGAAGCTGCGCGCCTTGCTCGTTCCCTACGCGCTGGCCCTGTCCAGGAGCGGGCAAGACGCCGCGGCGACCGAGGCGATCGCGCTGCTCGACGCGCCGGACGCGTTCCGGGTGATCCGTCCGGTCGGAGAGGTGGTGGATCAAAGCATCTCGACCGAATAGGGGTACGCAAGGTGTGACGGTCAGGGCACCCTGAAGCTCACCACGCGTGCGTCGACCTGGGTTGGACGCACGCGGAACACCGCGATCACCTCATCGGATCCGCCGCCAGCGAGGATGTCGATGGCGATCTCGACGGTCTCGTCTCCGCTCGTCACGCGCACGATCACGTCCAACGCCGTGGGTCCGCCGCGGTTCGCGATCTCCAGCGGCAGATAGTGGAGGCCGCCGGCCTCCCGGACATCCTCGATGCGCGGAGCAACATCTATGCGCACCTCGCCATCCGTCCGGAACTGGAGCGCCACAAGGGCGATGAGTCCGACCACGATCGCAACGCTGACGATCAGCGTGGTCCATTCGGCGGCCAGGCGTCGTTCCGTGCGTCGCTTCGCCTTCGGGACGTCTCTCACAGGACGAGCCTTCCGGCTGCCCCGCCGATGGTCGCGGGCAGACCAAGCACGAGCGTTTCGCGGACCGTCCAGTCGATGGGATCGGTAGGCGCGACCTGCCCGAAGACGACCAATGCCGCATACGCCACGGCGAGTGACACGATGTAGGAGACCGCGGTCTCGCTCAACGGCGTCTGGAACAGACCCTCCTGTTCGTGACGGCGCACCTGCGATCCGAACCGCGCCTCGAACACGATCACGTACGCAAGGGCGATCGAGAACAGGACGAGCGCGATGGTGTGTGAGAGCGTCAGCTCAGCAGCAAGGACAGCCGGCTCTTCCGTCGGGGCGATGGCGAATCCGATGAAGACCGCACCGATCACGGTGCCGCCTAGGTCGAGTACGGCCTCGCGCCAGGGTCCTCGCTGAGGCGGCCCCTCAGCGTCAGCGCTGCGAGAGAAGATCACATTCGCTACGGAGGCTCCGATGCTCAGCGGGACCGTCTGTACGACGACCATGCCCAATGTGGCGTCGAGTGGCACATTGGGGCCGATCCTGTTCAGGATCAACAGCACGACACCTGACGCCAGGGCCCCGACCGCGACGGCCTCGACGCTCTCCTCGAGATCGGCCCATGGGGTGCGGCCTTCAAGTCGGAATCCAGCCACGTGCGCGAGCCCGAGGTTGACAAGGAGCGCGAACCCGAGGAAGCCGATCAACGACCCCGGCGGTAGGTGCGACCCGATCTCCCACATTTCGAGCGTCATGAGGAGCGGGATGCCGAAGAGGAAGGCGCCAGCAACCGCGCGTACATAACCCTCGAGCTCGCGTGCCCAGGGACCCGGTCGTCTCACTACCCGCGGCATGTGCCTGACGGTCTACACCGCCGGTGCCGAGCTGCTCTCAGTCGCGGCCGGCCTACCGCGACGGCCTCGTGATGAGGATCCGATCGACGCGGTGCCCGTCGACCTCGAGCACCTTGAAGCTGATGCCCTCCGCCTCCACGACATCGCCTGGCTCCGCCATGCGACCTAGGCGCTCGACGACGAATCCCGCGGCGGTGTCGGCCGCGACACGCGTGAGCTCCATCGACAGCGCCTCACCCAGATCGGCGATGGGAGTCCGTCCGTCCACCACCAGGGATCCGTCAGTCCGGCGTTCGATGAGAGTGCGCGCCGGCGCGAACTCATCGCCGACAGGTCCGAGCAGGTGCTCGGCGATCGCGCCAAGGGTCACGATCCCGCTGGTGCCGCCGTGCTCATCCAGAACGACGCCCACGACGACCCGCTCACGCCGGAACGTCGCGAGCGCGTCGAGCAGGTCGGTCGTCTCCGGAAAGAGGGCGACCGGACGCATCAGCTCTCCGGCCGTTGCCGCCGCCCCGCGGTTCGCGGCATGTGCGAGATCGCGAACATGGAGCACGCCGACGATCTGATCCCGGTCGCCGCGGTGGACCGGCAGTCGCGTGAATGGATGCGCCGTGCTCACCGCGAGCAGGTCGGCGACCGTCGCGGTCTCCGGCACGCTCACGATGTCCGTTCGCGGGACCATCGCACTCGTCACCGGTCGCTCACCGAGGCTGAGCGCGCGGCGCGCGACATCGCGCTCGCCGGGCTCCAGCGCGCCCGTCTCGCCCGCGTCGACGAGGAGCAGCGCGAGCTCCTGCGGCGAGTGCGCGTGCTCCACTCCGGTCGCCGGCTGCAGGCCGATGGCCCGGACCAGCAGGTTGCCCGTGGCGTTGAGCACCGCGATGAACGGGTACATGAGGCGGTAGAAGAGGTGCAGCGGGTACGCGACCAACAGTGCGGTCGGGAGCGCGCGCTGGATCGCGAACGACTTGGGTGCGAGCTCGCCGAGGACGATGTGCATGGCGGAGATGAGCGCGAAGGCGATCGCGATCGCGACGACGTGTGAGGCTGCGGGCGCGGATCCGCCGATCAGTGTCATGAGCGGAGGCTCGAGTGTCCCGGCGATCGCCGGCTCGCCGATCCAGCCGAGACCGAGGGAGGCGAGCGTTATCCCGACCTGGCAGGCCGCGAGGTAGGCGTCCAGGTGCTGGGTGATGTGGAGCGCACGGCGGGCCCGGGCGCTGGTGCGGACCAGCGGCTCGAGCTGAGTGGCGCGCACCTTCACGATGGCGAACTCGGCCGCCACGAAGAAACCGTTCGCGAGTACGAGGAGCACGGCGACGAAGACGCCGACGGCGACCTCTGAGGTCGTCACGGACGCACCGAGCGTGTCACATCTTCAGATCGCTCGCTTACGCCGGTCGTTGCTTACGTCTGTCGGGGTGGAGGGATTCGAACCCTCGAAAACCTTCCGATCCCAAACCGGACGCTCTACCAAGCTGAGCTACACCCCGCCGTCCTCCCAATCATCCCACGCGAGCGCGCAAGCGAAGGACCTAGCGCGCTTGTACCGTTTCACTCGAGAGGGAGGGCGATCCGATGTTCGCTGCCTGGGGTCGGCTCGTCTATCGCTTCCGTTGGCTCGTCCTGACCCTTTCGTTCGTCACGCTCGTCGCGACGGGCTACGTCGCGTCGGGCGGCGGCAACCTGGTGGGCGGCGGGATCATCCAGACCTCCGAGTCCGGACGCGCCCTCGCGATCATGCGCGAAGAGCTCCCGCAGGCCAGCGGCTCCAGCTTCTCGCTGCTCTTCTCGAGCGAGACGCTGAGAGTCGCCGATCCGGCGTTCCAGCGCGAGGTCGAGGCGGCGATCGCCGAGATCCGCGAGGACCCGCGCGTGCGGGCGGTGACCACGCCGTACGACACGACGCCGCCCTCGCCGCGCCTGATATCGGCCGACGGCAGGCGCGCGCTCGTGGTCGTGGCCACCGAGGACGACATCAATGTGGCGCAGGACTACTACGAAGAGCTCTACGCGACGGTCAAGACGGACACGCTCGAGGTGATCGGCACCGGGAACATCGCGATCACTCTCGACTTCAACAAGATCCTCGAGAGCGACCTCCAGCGCGCCGAGCTCGTCTCGCTCCCGCTCGCGCTGATCCTCCTGGTGCTCGTGTTCGCGACCGTGGTGGCCGCGCTCATCCCGCTGGGGATCGGCGTGCTCGCGGTCGTGGGCGGCGTGGCCGGCACGTTCCTGCTGAGCCAGGTCACCGAGGTCTCGCAGTACGCGCTGAACGTCGTGACACTCATCGGCCTCGGCGTGGCCATCGACTACTCGCTGTTCGTCGTGAACCGCTTCCGCGAGGAGCTCCGCAAGGGGATGAGCACCGAGGACGCGATCGCGCGCGCGATGTCGACGGCCGGCCGCGCCATCACGTTCTCCGGCGTGACCGTCGCCATCGGGCTGTCGGGGATGCTCTTCTACCAGGGCACGTTCCTCGCCTCGATGGGCCAGGCCGGCGCGATCGTCGTCGCGTTCGCCGTCCTCTACGGCCTGACCTTCCTGCCGGCACTGCTCTCGGTCATCGGGAAGGGGGTCGACAAGTGGCGCGTGCCGCTCCCCCAGGGCCGCGAGGGTCGCGGCTTCTGGCACGATCTCTCGGTCTGGGTCATGAAGCGGCCGATCCTGGTGCTCGTCCCCGTGCTCGCCGCGATCCTG
>CAZTAI010000127.1:0-1875 GCA_964611555.1 uncultured Chloroflexota bacterium
TGGAATGTCGGGACGACGAAGAACAGCGCCGGGCGCGCGCCGAGCTCGCGGAGCAAGCGCGCCGCGGCCGTGACGTCCATGCCCTCGTCATCGACCGGGACCTCGACGATGCGCGCATCGTGGTTCCGCAGCGCCGAGACGGCGTTCGTGAAGCCGGGCGCCTCCACGACGGCGACGTCGCCGGGCCGGATGAGGACCCGGCACACGAGGTCGACGGCCTGAAGCGCACCGGCGGTGACGATCACCTGCTCGGGGTCCGTGGAGACACCGCGCGCGGTCGCCTCGGCCGCGATCAGGGCGCGCAGCTCGGGCTCGCCCTCGGTGATGCCGTAGCCCAGCGCGGCCGCGCCGGCGCGCTCGATGGCGGCACGGGCGATGTCCGCCGCGCCGACCCGCAGGATCGCCTCACGCGCGGGCGATCCGACCGCGAAGGAGATCACATCGCGCGTCTGGCGCGCGACGATCGCGATCGTCTCGTCGATGTCGGAGCCGTACACCTCGCGCGAGGCGGCGCGCGGCGCGAGGGCATCTGAACGGAGAGCGCTCATGCCGAGGCGATGGGAACAGGCACCGCGCGGCGGGCCTCGCTCGCGATCGCGACGAGGTCGCGGTCTTCCAAGACATGTACCTCGTCGCCCCGGGTCTTCGCCAGCACGTAGGCGCGCTCGAGGCTGGCACCCTCAAGCGGTACGCCGAGCTCGGCGAGGCGGGCGGCGAGGCCGCGGCGGCCGGACAGCTTGCTCACCACGATGCGCCGCGACGGCCAGCCGACGGACTCGGGAGTCATGATCTCGTATGTCAGCGGGTCCTTGAGGACCCCGTCCTGGTGGATCCCGCTCGCGTGAGCGAACGCATTGGCGCCGACGACGGCCTTGTTCGGCTGGACCGGGATCCCCGTCAGCTCCGTCACGAGCCGGCTCATCGGTACGAGCCGTTCGGCATGAACGCCGGTATCGGCGACATACCAGTCGCGGCGGCACCGAAGCGCCATCACCGTCTCCTCGAGCGAGGCGTTGCCGCCGCGCTCGCCGAGACCGTTGATCGTCACGTGCACCTGGTCCGCGCCGGCAACGACCGCGGCGAGGGTGTTGGCGACCGCGAGCCCGAGGTCGTTGTGGCAGTGGACCGAAATGCGCATCTCCGCCCCGAGCGCGGTGCGGACCTGCGAGACCAGGCCCGCGAACTCGGCGGGCTGCGCGTAGCCGACGGTGTCAGGCACGTTGATGGTCCTCGCGCCAGCGGACGCGGCGGTCCGGAACGCCTTGATGAGGAACTCGGGCTCGGTGCGTGTGGCGTCCTCGGCCGAGAACTCGACGTCGTCGGCGTGCTGAAGGGCGTACTCGACGGCGGCGTCGATGCGCTCCAGGCAGGTGTCGCGGTCGATCCCGAGCTTGCGCTCAAGATGGATGTCGCTGGTGGCGATGAACACGTGGATACGCGCGCGCCGGGCCTTCTGGAGAGCACGCGCGGCGGCCTCGACATCCGTACGGTTCGCCCTGGCCAGGGAGGCCACGCCCGACGACGTGACCTCCCGGCTAATGGAATCGATGGCGTCGGCCTCGCCGTCGGAGGCGGCCGCGAATCCCGCCTCGATGACGTCGACGCCCAGGTCAGCGAGCGCCTTCGCCACGGTCAGCTTCTGCGAGCGCCCGAGGCTGGCGCCGGGGGCCTGCTCGCCGTCCCGAAGGGTCGTGTCGAAGACGACGATGCGTCTCATACCCAGATCGGCGCTTCCGCGTCGTCGCGATGTTCGGCCTCGACGGCGATGCCCATGAGCAGCAGGTCGTGCAGCTCGTGCGGCGCCTTCGAGTACATGAGACCAAGCTTCGCCATGCGCTCGAGACGCTCGCCCTGCATGGGCATCCCGAGCCGCTC
>CAZTAI010000127.1:1975-5295 GCA_964611555.1 uncultured Chloroflexota bacterium
GGCGCGCCGCGGCGGTA
This sequence comes from uncultured Chloroflexota bacterium, assembly GCA_964611555.1. Classification (GTDB taxonomy): domain Bacteria; phylum Chloroflexota; class Limnocylindria; order P2-11E; family P2-11E; genus GWC2-70-10. Next base: position 1,993 of record CAZTAI010000127.1, read on the forward strand.
CTCGGTGATCCACTTCTGGGCGAACGATCCGTCGCGCACCTCGCCCAGGATCTGCCGCATGGTCGCCCGGACGCGCTCGTCGATCACGCGCGGGCCCGATGTGTAGTCGCCGAACTCCGCCGTGTCGCTCACCGAGTGCCGCATGTATGAGAGCCCGCCCTCGTACATCAGGTCGACGATGAGCTTCATCTCGTTCATGCACTCGAAGTAGGCGATCTCCGGCTGGTACCCGGCCTCGACGAGCGTCTCGAACCCTGCCTTCACCAGCTCCGAGATGCCGCCGCAGAGCACGGCCTGCTCGCCGAAGAGATCCGTCTCGACCTCCTCCGGGAACGTCGTCGTGATGACCCCGGCCCGCGTCGCGCCGATCGCCCACGCATACGCGAGCGCGGTCGCGCCCGCCGTGCCGCTGGCGTCCTGGTGCACCGCGAGGAGCGCCGGCACGCCGCGGCCCTCGGCGTACACCTCGCGCATGCGGTGCCCGGGGGCCTTCGGGGCGACGAGGACGACGTCGATGTCGGGGCCGGGCTCGACCTCGCCGAAGTGCACGGAGAACGCGTGAGCTACGAGGAGCGTCGCGCGCCGGCGCATGACCGGCGCGATGTGCGTCTCGTAGACCTCGCGGTGATGCTGGTCCGGCACCAGGAGCGCGACGACGTCCGCGCCGCGGACGGCGTCGGACACCGCGCGGACCTCGAAGCCGTCCTGCTCCGCCTTCGCCCAGCTCTTGCTGCCCGCCGCGAGACCCACCACGACCTGGCAGCCGCTGTCGCGGAGGTTCTGGGCGTGCGCGTGACCCTGACTGCCGTACCCGATGACGGCCACGGTCTTGCCCTTGATCGCCGCCGGGTCGGCATCGCGGTCGTAGTAGATGGTGGCCAAGGCCGTCCTCCTTCTAGAGATAGGTCGTCGTCGTGAGGTTGTAGAGACGCGGGTTCAGCCCCACGACCTGATCCGGGTCGACCGGAAGGTCGATCAGCATCGACCGGCCGCGCTGCTCGTAGCACGCGTCCATGACGTCTTCGAGGTCGCTGAGGTCGGGTGACAGCCGGACCGCGTCCCAGCCATGAGCTTTCGCGGCGCCGACGAAGTCGATGGGCCGCAGGCGTGAGTGGTAGCGGCGCTTGGGGACGTCGGGGACGACCACCTCGAGGCCCTTGTCCACTATCCCGTAGGTGCCGTTGTTCACGATGAAGACGCGCAGGTCGAGATGCTGCGCGTCGGCGAGCGCCCCACCGAACAGGCGCCAGCACCCGTCACCGGTGAACACGAAGGTGTTGAGCGCGGGATCCGCGCACTTCGCGCCGACCCCGAGCCCGAAGCCGGCACCCATGGCGGATCCGTCGTTGTTCGAGAAGAAGCGCGCGTACGGATGCGGCCGCTGGTTGACGTACTGGCGGTCCTTGTACGCGATGCACGTGTCGTCGAAGCCGATCGTTCCCGGACGCCACAGCCGGTGGATGCGCTGGTAGAAGTCGACGAGGTCCACACGGTCGGCCGCCACGTCGCGCCAGACCTCCCGCGTGTTCAGATCGCCGTGCTCCGCCGGCTCGGGACGGTCGCCGAGATCCATCCTCTCGAGGCGCGGGAGGATCTCCTCGAGCGCCCGCGCGATGTCACCCCGCACACGCCGGTACTCCCCGCGGACGCGGTGGCTGAACTCGCCGTTCCGGTGACCCCATGGCTCGGACAGGTCGCTGAAGTGCCAGAGCCAGCCGGCCTCGATGCGCTTCAGGTTGAGGGCGTACTCGCCCGGGTCGAAGCCCAGGGCGATGACGACGTCGTCAGGCCCCACTCCGCGCCACAGCTCCGCGGCGCGGTCGTTCCCGCCGAAGGAGATGTGCCCGTATCCGTAGGGATGGTCCGGCTCGACCGCGTTCGCGCCGTTCGCGGTCCACACGGTCGCCGCACGGAGCACGCGCGCGAGCCGAGCGACGAGCGGTCTGATGCCCGGCGAGGTCGCCGCCTCGCCGCTCACGTAGAGGACGACGCGGCGCGTCCGTGCGACCTCCGGGAACTCGGCGAGGAAGGCGTCCACGTCGTGCGCCCGGACGGTGCGCAGCTTCGCCACGGGCGCGACCTCAGCGTCGGTGTCCTTGCTGAGGACGTCGGGGCGGAACGCGATCGCGACAGGCTTGCGCGCGAGGAGGACGCGCTGCGCGCGGCGCAGGCTCTCGTCGAGCGTGTGGATGTTGTCGATGACCACGCAGCCATCGCCCAGCTCGGCCTGGAGCTGCGGCACGATGTTCGCGCCGTCCTCGCTCACGTCCTGGAGCGGGCCCTGGCCGATCGAGCTCGTCGAGTTCAGCGCGATGAGATAGACGGCCGGGATGTTCTGCAGCTTCGCGTCGGTGATGCCGCTCGAGCCGAGCTTCGTCGCGGCGCCTGTGGTCGTCACGCATCCCGCGACGCGCCCCGTCGCGTACCAGTGCCCCTGCGGGACGAAGCCCGCGACGTATTCGCCCATCGTGAGCATCCGCGGCACGCCGTCCCCCGACTGCTCCAGGCCGTCGAACGGCTCGAGGTGCTTGTTGACATGGATGAGGCCGCCGCCGTTCACGCCCGCGAAGAACGTCACGCCCCAGCGGCGCAGCGTGTCGATCAGCGCCTCATTCCCGCTCCGCTGCGGGCGCGGGCCGATCCCGATGCTGATCTGTCGCTCTAGAGCGGTGGCCATCTTGCGGTCGGACCTCCTGGACAACTAAGAAGCCCTCCGGCTTTGCCGGAGGGCTTTGCGTGCTGTGGAAGAACGCGGGGTCTAGCCTCCCGGCGCGATACGCGACCTCCCGATAAGGAGGACGTCGATGAGCGGGAGGAGTTCGGCTGCGCGGCGCACGTTCGGACCGTATGTGCGATCCGTACCGCAGGTCAAGGTGCGCGGGAGAAGTGTGTGCGACCTGCACTTCGCCGCTCGATCGTGCTAGGTTGCTCCCCTCATGGCGCACCTCGTTCTCATTTCGATCATTCCGCTCCCGCTCGTAGGGAGCCGGATCGACGTGGGAGGCGCGTAGCGACCTAGGCGACGCGGAACAGACCGGAACTGAAGCCTCTCACGAAAGTGAGGGGCTTTTTGGTTCCCCCGGAGGATCGGCTGGACCAGCATCTCGGGCTCGCGATATCGAACGACCAGGACGCGGCAAGCGCGCCGCACTTCACGGTCACGGATGCGGTCGCGCTCGGAGCGTTCTGCGCCCGGGTGCTCGGTCCTCTCGCCGACGAGCGGCACACCGACCTCCGCCGCACGCTCGAGGAGTACATCCGCGCGCACGGCAGCCAGAGCTCGGTCTCGCGCAGCCTGTACCT
>CAZTAI010000128.1:0-5236 GCA_964611555.1 uncultured Chloroflexota bacterium
TACTTCTGCGCGCTCGCGAACCTCGTCGCGATCGTCGCGATGGCGACGATCCTCACGCCCGGCACGACGCTCTTTCCAGAGGCATCACGCGCGGCGTACGTTGCCGAGAACGCCACCCTGTGGCGCCTCGGCTGGTCGGTGTGGGTGATCGCCGCGATCAGCCTGCTGGTCTTCTACCGCTGGTGGGCACACCGCATCCAGGTGGGAAGCGCGCCGCTCTGGGTCGCCGCAGCTGCGTTCGCGGCAGACATGATCGCCGAGTCGACGCTGATAGTGCTCGTCCCGGACCGCCCGGAGCTCGCGAGACCAAGCTTCCTCATCACCGGTGGGGTCGCGAACGGGCTCTACACGCTCTCGGGGATGCTCCTCACGCGAGCGACGCCGCACATCCGCGGTCGCTTCGCGGTATGGACATGGGCCATGTGGTCGACCGGGATCCTGCTCTCGCTGGTCACCTTCCTCGAGGTGCCGCTCGCGATCGCGGCGGTGAGCGCCGCCCTGTTCGCGCTGTTCATCCCGTGGTGCGTGGCGATGGGAAGGCGGCTGGCGTGAGACGCGTCGTCGTCGCAGGTGGCGCCGGCTTCTTCGGCAGGAACGTCGTCGAGCTGCTTCGTGCCGGAGGCGTTCAGCCGCTCATTGCCGGGAGGTCAGGGGATGTCGTCCTGGACGTGGAGGATCCCGCCTCGCTGCGAGCCGTGCTGCGCGGCGGCGACGTGATCGTGGATGCGGCCGGGCCCTATCAGTCGCGAACGACCGCGCTCGTCGAGGCCGCGGTCGAGGTCGGCGCGGACGTGCTCGACCTCAACGAAGGCATCGAGTACGCGAAGGCTGTCGCGCCATTCGACGTGCGAGCCCGCGCACGCGATGTCGCGATCCTCTCGTCGTGCAGTGCGGTCTCGGCGGTCGCCGCCGTTCTCGTTCAACTCTCAGGCGCGGCCCGCCCCATACGCATCAGCGCGCTCGTCGCGCCGGCCTCGCGGGAGACCGCACATCCTGGAACGGTCCGCGCGCTACTCGCGTCGGTCGGAGCATCGATCGAGGTACGGCGTGATGGCGGGCCCTACATCGCTACCGGCTGGCGGGAGACGCGACGGTTCGAGCTGCCAAGACGGCGCGGCCATCTGGTCGGCTCGGCGCTACCGGTGACGCTGCCGCAGATCTGGCCCGGCCTTCGCGACATCGACTGCTGGACGGATACGGGAACGCTCGGCGCGAACGCCGTCCTGTCGGTGGCGTCCCTTTCGAGCGCGCTACGCGCTCTCGCCGAAGTGTTGATGCCTGTGGGGCAGCTCGCTGCACGGGCCTTCGGCGCGACCCGCGGCGCCTTCGCGGTAGAGATAGAGGAAGGCGCGGGTCGCATCTCGCGCCTGGCGCTCACGTCAGCGCGGCGCAGTTACCTGATCGCGGCTGCGCCGGCGGCCCTGGCCGCACGCGCCCTCGCGGAAGGGCGCTTCACCGAACGCGGCGTTGTCCGCGCGGACCGCCATGTGGAAGCCGACGAGCTGCTCGAGTACCTGCGCGGTCTGGGGATCGAGCTCCTGCGCGCGTGACCCCGGGTCGGCGCCGTCAATGCGGTGGCTGCGGCCCTACGCGCTCCACAACGTCGAGGAGCTGCGTGATGGTGAACGGCTTCGAGACGAAAGCGTCCGCGGAGATCTCCGCGGCCCACGCCCTAGCGTCTCCAGCGGCAGTGATCACGACGACCGGCGCCGTGTTCCCGCGCTCGCGCGCCGCGCGTGCGAACTCCCAGCCGTCCATGCGCGGCATCCGCATGTCGAGAAGGATCAGCGAGGGCCGGACGGACCGTAGGCGCTCCAACCCTTCGAGCCCGTCGCGTGCTGTGACGACGCGATGTCCCGCTCCCTCGAGCGCCTCCCGGAGCATGTCAACGATGTCGGGGTCGTCGTCGATCACGAGGATCGGCGCGCGCATCGGCACTCCGCCCATCTCGGCCTGAGCGCTGCCGAAGAGCACGATCACTCCGCTCCCGCCGACAGCGGCACCGCGACATGGAAGGTGCTGCCGCTCCCGAGCGTGCTCTCCGCCCAGATCCGTCCACCGTGCCGCCCCACGACCTCGCGGCAGATGTACAGGCCAAGCCCCATACCGGCAAATGTGCGGTCGTCCACATTGCTCGCGCGGCGGAACCGCCCAAAGAGCTCTGGGATGTCACTCTCCGGGATGCCGATACCTCGGTCCTCCACGGCTATGCGGCCCTCATGCCCTTCCACCCACAAGCGCACGCTCACGGGTGCGCCGCCGGGACTGTACTTCAGGGCGTTCTCGAAGAGGTTGCGAAGGACCTGCCGGATCCTGGTGACGTCGACGTCCGCGATGACCGGCTCGGAGGCTTCGACCGTAATGCGGTCGTCGGGGTTGGCCTGATGCGAGGCGACCTCGATCGCAAGCCGGGCGAGGTCGGTCGACTCGGCGTGGAGCTCGACCCGCCCCTGCTCCAGCCGGGCGGCCTCGAGCAGGTCCTGGATGAGGTCCGCGAGCTGCGTGGACGTGCGCAGCATTCTGCTGACTCCGGCGTGCTCCACCTTGCGGTCGGGGTCGTCCCGGAACTTCCGCTCGAGGATCTCGGCCTGCCCGAGCAGCGTGGTCAGCGGTGTCCGGAGGTCGTGTGCCGCCGCGGAGATGAAGTCCTCCTTCATCCGCGTCGCCTCCTCCTGGGCCCGCACGTGCGTCGCCTCGTCGATGAGAGCACGGCTCTCGAGCACGACCGCTGCCTGATCCGCGAGGAGCTGGACGTACGCCAGGTCTTCGTCGGCGAAGATCGGCTGGCGGTTCGCGTACGCCGCGAGGATCCCTACACGCCGCTCGCCTGCGGTGATCGGCGCGACGAGCATCGAGCCGATGCCGCTGGCGCGGTACGCATCCGCCGTGTCCGGGTTCGCTCGTGCGGCGTCCGCGAAGTAGGTCGGCAGCTGCGAGTCGAACACGCGCCACGACGGGAAGTCGCTCGGTCCGACCACGTCCGGCAGAGCGTCGTGCAGGTGGCGGAACCGGAGCACGCCGGCCTGTGGGTCCCAGAGCCCAACGGCGGCGCGTGATCCGAGCGAGGCCCCGACGTGCCGCTCGATCTCAGCCACGATCGAGTCCGTGTCGGGGAGCCGCGGGAGCTGCGCGGCGCGCTCCAGGTACGCTCGCAGCTCGGGCTCGCGCCAGAAGCGCCGCAACCAGTTCGGCGTCGCGAAGCCGGCGTAGTACGCCAGCGCCGAGGCCAGAGCCAGCGCCTGGGTCAGCCCGGCCGTCAGTCCTTCGGCAACGGGTACGAGCCGGAGGACGCCCGCGAGGAAGATGAGCAGGACGAGCAGGCCCGACCCGATGGAGACCGCCTCCATGCGCCGGCGAGTGATCCCCGCCGTGCTCCGCGCAAGACGCACGAAGCCGAGCGCGGCGTAGGCAGCGACGATCACGAAGTACGCGACAAGCACCAAGACGGTCGGCGTCGGAAGCGGCGGAGGCATCACCACGATCAGCGCCGCGGTGAAGCCGAAGCCCGCCAGAGCAGCGCCGGTGACCCGGCGTGGCACGCCCGCAAAGTCGTCCAGGAGACGCAGGAGCAAGAAGGGCATGGCCATCACCGCCATCGTCGAGAGCGCGCTGACGATCGGCGGGAGTGGCCCGATCAGAGCGGCGAGCCGGCCCTGCAGGATCGCGAACGCGAGGGCGCCGAAGAACAGGGCGGTGTCCACTCGGGACGCCTCACGATCGCGGAGCGCGTGAATGAGCGTGAGAACGAACACCAGGACGAAAACGACCTGCGAGGCGAGCTCGATGAGATCGACCGCAGTCAAGTCCGTTCCCTCCGACGCCGAGCTCGCGGCGGCGATCGTACAGGGGCTGCGGGCTCTCGCGTGCTTTCGCGGGTACCTGATCGCCTGAGGGTCTAGTTCGTCTCGGGCCAGACCTCGAGCGTGACGTTGACCTGGACGCGCTCGCCGCCGCGCAGGACCGTCAGGACGACCGTGTCGCCGGGCTTGTGGGCTTGCAGTCGGGTCGACAGCTCCTGGACGCTGCCGACCGAGGCGCCGTCGAGCTCGAGGATGATGTCGCCGCCGCTCGTGACGTCGCCCGCAGCGGCCTGGCCGCCACGGACCCCGGCCTTCGCGGCCGGCCCGTTGGGAACGACGGTCTGCACCAGGACCCCGCTGGAGACCTCGAGGTCGAGGTCGTCGGCGATCGTCTGATCGATCGCGACACCGCTGATCCCAAGCCAGACAGGAACGGTGCCCGCGGCGCCCGTCTGGAGCGCGGGCATCAGATCCTTCGCGACGTTGATCGCGACGGCGAAGCCGATGCCGACCGAGCCTTCGACCGGGCTCTCGATCATCGAGTTGATCCCAATGACCTCGCCCCGTGCATTGAGCAGCGGCCCTCCCGAGTTGCCCGGGTTGATGGGCGCGTCGGTCTGGATGAGATCCTCGCGGATGGGACTGTTGCCCGGCTGCCACTGGCGGTCGACGGCACTGATGATCCCCTGCGTCACGGTCTGGGCGAGCCCGAAGGGGCTGCCGATGGCGACGGCGACCTCACCGACCTGGACCTTGTCCGAGTCACCGAGGGTCAGCGGCGTGACGCCCTCGGGCAGCTCGACCTGGAGCAGCGCGATGTCGTTGGCACGGTTGCTGCCGATGACCTGCGCCTCGCGCGTCTCGCCGGAGGCGAATCGGATCGTGATAACGCGCGCGCCGGCCACGACGTGCTGGTTCGTGAGGATGTATCCGCGATCGTCGACGACGAAGCCTGAGCCGTTCCCCCGCCCCGTTCCGCCGCCGGCAACGACGATGTGAACGACGCCGTTCTTCGCCTTCGCGTAGACGGTCGAGGCCACGGTCGCGCCGGTGGTGTCGGCGACCTGCGTTGGTGACGTCCCCGTCGTCGTCGGCGACTCGGTCTCGATCGCGGGCGCGGGGCTCTGCCCTGCGCGCGGCGCGAGCCACTCGGCACCGGCGAGGCCGCCGACGAGACCTCCGACCAGGGTGCTCGCGACGAACGCCGCCGCGATCAGCCCGCCGGCGGTGGATCTCTTCAGTGGGCGCACGGGGGCGGCCATCACGACAGGGCCCTGCGCGGGAGCGGCGGCCGGCGGGTAGTAGATGTCGTCGGTGCGGCCCGCCGGCGCCGGCGAGTAGAGGATCTCTTCAGTTGGATCGGCCGGCGCCTGCTCCCTCGGCTTCTCGTCGTACGGCTGCATGTGGACCTCCACGCGTTGTCTCGACCCATCCTC
>CAZTAI010000129.1:0-5177 GCA_964611555.1 uncultured Chloroflexota bacterium
GCCGACGATCGGGCGGACCTCTGGCGCGCGCTGGGCGACGGCGGTCTCGACCTCGTCGCGTCGGACCATTCGCCGTGTCCAGCCGAGATGAAAGGCGGAGACCTCGTGAGCGCGTGGGGCGGCGTCGCTGGGATCCAGTCCTTCCTGCCAGCGCTCCTCACTGAAGCGCTCGGCGCGAAGCGCCTCGGTCTGCCCGCACTTGTGCGCCTGGTCTCCGAAGCGCCGGCACGCCTGCTGGGACTCTTCCCGCGGAAGGGATCGATCCGCCCGCACTCCGACGCCGACCTCGTCTTCGTCGATCCCGAGCGCGAATGGACGCTGGAAGCCGCGTCCGTGCAGGCGCGTGCCGCGATCAGCCCGTACCTCGGCCGCCTCTTCCGAGGCGCGGTGGTGCGCACCATGGTCCGGGGGGTCACCGTTCAACTGGCTGGTGAGATCGTCGCGCCGAAGGGTCACGGAAAGCTGGTGACGCCCTGAGCATCCTGGTGCGTGGCGGGACGCTGCTGCCCATGGATCACGGTCCGCGCTCGATGCGCGGAGACCTGCTCATCACGGGCCGCCAGATCGTCGGCCTCGGGAAGGTGATCGCGCCGCGCGACCCCGAAGTCATCGACGCGAGCGGCTGCTACGTCATCCCAGGCCTGATCCAAACGCATATCCACCTGGTGCAGACCCTCTTCCGCGGCCTGGCCGAGGATCTCTCGCTCCTGGAGTGGCTGCGCACGCGCGTGTGGCCGCTCGAAGCGGCGCACGACGAGTCGTCGATCCGCGCGAGCGTGCGGGTCGGTCTGCTCGAGCTGCTGCTGACCGGGACCACCACGATCCTCGACATGGGCACGTCGCACCTGGGCGACGCGGTCGCCGAGGAGATCGCGTCCAGCGGGATCCGCGCGCGATTCGGCCAGGCGATGATGGACATGGGCGAGGGTGTCCCCGCGAAGCTGCTGGAGACGACGCGCGGCTCGCTCGACGCGAGCGCCGCTCTGATCAAGCGCTGGCACGGACAGGACGCGGGGCGCATCCAGTACGCGTACGCCCCACGCTTCGCGCTCTCGTGCACCCGCGAGCTCCTGGAGACCGTCGGGGCACTGTCGCGCATGGGCTCGCACCTGGTGCACACGCACACGAACGAGAACGCCGGCGAGCGCGAGCTCATCGAGAAGGCCACCGGTCGCGCGCCGGCGCAGTACCTCATCGAGGTCGGTGCCGCCTCCGAGCGCGCCGTCCTCGCGCACGGCGTGCACCTCGACCCGGCGGAGGTGAAGGCGCTCCGCTCCGTCGGCGCGTCGATCACGCACTGCCCGTCGTCGAACCTCAAGCTCGGCAGCGGCGTCGCCGACGTGGTCGGCCTGCGCAAAGTCGGCATCACGGTCGGCCTCGGAGCCGACGGAGCCGCCTGTAACAACCGCCTCGACGCGTTCGAGGAGATGCGCCTCGCGGCCCTTCTCGCGAGGTCGCGCGGCGGACCCGGGGCTCTCACCGCCTGGGACGTGCTGGGGATGGCCACCATCGAGGGCGCGAAAGCGCTTCACGCCGACGCGGAGATCGGATCGCTGACCGTTGACAAGCGGGCCGACGTGGTCGTGCTGGACGCCGAGCTTCTCGCGCCCGGTGGCGACGAGGCGACGCGCATCGTGTTCGGCGGCGGCTCGCGCGCCGTCCGGGACGTGATCGTGGACGGCCAGGTGCTCGTACGCGGCGGCGTCCCAACGCGCTTCGACCCCGCGGCCGTGCGTGCGGCGGCCGGCGAAGCCGTGACCCCGCTCATCTCGCGCGCGGGGATCTAGGTGATCGACCCCGCCTAAACTCCCAGCACATTGCACGTCGAGATCGCGCGCAGCCTCGACGACGCGCTCGCGTTCTTAGCGTCCCGTTCCGATGCCGAGCCGATCGCGGGCGGCACGGATCTCATGGTCGAGATCAACTTCGGGCGCCACCGGCCGGCAGCGGTCGTCGCGATCGACCGTCTCGAGGAGCTGCGGGGCTTCCAGCGCAATGGCCACATCCGTATGGGCGCCGGCGTCACCTACACCCGGATGCTCGAGGAGGGCGCCGGGTCCGTCGCGATGCGCGAGGCGGCACGCACGGTGGGCTCGCCGCAGATCCGCAATGCCGGAACGATCGGCGGCAACGTGGGCATGTGCTCACCGGCCGGAGACACGCTGCCGGTCCTCGCCGCGCTGGACGCTGTGGTGGTCCTGCGATCCGCGTCGGGCGAGCGACGCGTGCCCTTCACCGATTACATGACCGGACCCAAGAAGAGCGTGCGCCGGCAGGACGAGCTGGTGATCGCGGCCGAGTGGGATGACGCCGGGCCGGCGCAGACCTTCATGAAGGCCGGCACGCGCAACGCGATGATCATCGCCATCTCGAGCCTTGCGCTCGTCGTCGATCGCGCCCGCAAGAGGGTCGGCGTGGGAATGGGCTCGTGCGGCCCGACGATCATCCGGGCCACCGAGGGCGAGGCCTTCGCGAGTGGCGTGTTCGAGGAGGCCGGCTGGGAAAGCGCGGATCCGCCGTCCGAGGCCACGTGCGCGGAGTTCGGCCGCCTCGTGGCCGCAGCGGCTCGGCCCATCGACGACGTGCGCGGCACCGCGGCCTACCGGCGGCATGTGCTGGCGGTCATGGCTGCGCGCGCCCTCGCCCGCGTGACGGCGATCTCATGAGGGTCGAGCTTGAGCTGAACGGCGAGCGGCGATCCGCCGACGTCGCCCCGCACGAGTCGCTCCTCACGGCGCTGCGCGAGCGCTTCGGCCTCGCCGGGAGCAAGAACGCGTGCGAGCAGGGCGAGTGCGGCTCGTGTTCGGTCTTCATGGACGGCGATCTCGTTTGCTCGTGTCTCGTGCTCGCGGCAGCCGCCCAGGGTCGCGCCGTGACGACGATCGAGGGCCTCGCGACCGATGGCGAGATGCATCCCGTCCAGCGCGCCTACGTGCAGGCCGGCGCGGTGCAGTGCGGGTTCTGCACGCCGGGGCTGATCGTCGCGACGGAAGCGCTGCTCCAGGAGAACCCCGAGCCGACCGAGGCCGAGGTGCGCGAGGCACTCGCCGGGAACATCTGCCGCTGCACCGGGTACGGCCGGATCCTCGACGCGGTGCAGCGCGCGGCAAGGACGACGTACCGATGACCACGACCGGCCGCGGCTCCACGCTCGCGCCGCCGCGGCCCGGTACCCGCGTGAAGGTCCGCGGCGTCGTGGGCGACTCCGCCCGGCGGCCCGACGCCGTTGAGAAGGTGAAGGGCGAGTTCGAGTACGCGAGCGACCTGCGGCACGAGGGGATGCTCGCGGGGCACACGCTCCGCAGCCCGCACGCCTATGCCCGGATCCGCTCCATCGACGTGAGCCGGGCCGAGAAGCTGCCCGGCGTGCGCGCGATCCTGACCGCCAAGGACCTGCCGACGCGCGCGCTGTTCGGCCTGATGAAGCGCGACCAGCCCGTCCTCGCGGACAAGGTCGTGCGCTACGTCGGCGAGCCGGTGGCCATCGTCGCAGCCGACGACATCGAGCAGGCCAAGGCCGCGGCGGCCGCGATCGCCGTCGCCTACGAGGTCATGACGCCGCTCATCGATCCGGTGGCGGCGCTTCTGAAGGGGGCGACAAAGCTCCATCCAGACGGAAACGTCATCGAGAGGGTGCGCGTCGTGCACGGCGATCCGGGCCTGCTCGCCGCCGTTGTCGTCAGCGGCGAGTACGAGGTCGCCATGCAGGACCAGGCCGCGCTCGGTCCCGAAGCCGGGCTCGCCATCCCGCGCGAGGACGGCGGAGTGACGCTGCACATCGCGACGCAGTGGCTACACGAGGATCTCTCGCAGATCGCGCCGTGTCTCGGTCTGCCGGAGGAGAAGGTGCGACTGGTGCTGGCCGGGGTCGGCGGAGCGTTCGGCGCGCGCGAGGATCTATCGCTGCAGGTCCACTGCTGCCTCCTCGCGCTCCGGACCAAGCGGCCGGTCCGCATGTCATATGGCCGCGAGGAGTCCTTCTACGGGCACGTGCACCGTCACCCCGCACGCATGTGGTACGAGCACGGTGCGACGAAGGAGGGCCGGCTGGTCTACGTGCGCGCCACGCTCGTCCTCGACGGCGGCGCCTACGCCTCGTCGAGCGGAGCGGTGATCGCCAACGCCTCCGCGTTCGGCGCGGGTCCGTACCGGGTGCCGAACGCGCTCATAGAAGGAGTCGTCGCGTACACGAACGGCCCGCCCAACGGCGCCATGCGCGGGTTCGGCGCGGTCCAGACCTGCTTCGCTTACGAGGCGCAGATGGACAAGCTCGCCGCTGCCTGTGGCGTCACGCCGGTCGGCATCCGCGTGATGAACGGGCTGCGCGAGGGCGACCCCATCATCACGGGGCAGCCGATGGAAGGTTCCGCGCCGGTCGCGGAGATCGTCGGCCGCTGCGCGCAGCTGCGCTCACCCGGCACGAGCATCGCGAGCGATCCGCTCCTGCTGCCGGGCGGGACAGGGAACCTCACGCACGGCGAGGGCGTCGTCCGCGGGACCGGCTACGCGGCGGGCTTCAAGAACGTCTGCTACTCGCACGGCTTCGACGACTTCGCGACCGCCCGGGTGCGACTAGAACGCGACACCTCCGGCGTGCGTGCGCGCGTGCACGCCGCGGCGGCCGAGGTCGGTCAGGGAGTCGTGACGGTCATGATCCAGGTCGCGCGTACCGAGCTCGGCATCGAGCGCATCGAGCTCGACACGCCGGACACCACCATCGGCTCCTCGGGCTCGAGCTCCGCGTCGCGGCAGACCTGGATGACGGGCGGTGCGGTACAGGCCGCCTGCCGCGAGGTCATGACCGAGGTCAAGCGGCGCGCGACCGCGCGCGGTCGCGCGATCCCCGTGGACGAGCGCGATCTGCTGTCCGACCCCGATGTCGCCCGGCGTCTGGTCGACGAGCCGATCGATCGCACGGTGACGTACCGCCACCGGGACACGGATCCCCGCGATAAGGAAGCGGGGCAGAGCAGCGGACATGTCGCCTTCCTCTTCGCGGCGCATCGCGCGACGGTGGACGTGGACCTGGGCACCGGGCTCGTGCGCGTGGTGCAGATCGCGACGGCGCAGGACGTGGGCAAGGCCATCAACCCGCTCTCCGTGCTCGGGCAGATCGAGGGCGGCATCGCGCAGGGCCTGGGCCTGGCCGTGATGGAGGAGATCCAGCTGAAGGACGG
>CAZTAI010000130.1:0-5117 GCA_964611555.1 uncultured Chloroflexota bacterium
GGCGCCTCCGTAGCCGTCGCCGCGGATGAAAACGCCTATCGGTTCGCTGGCCGGGGGACTATGCCCGGTTCTATTCGATCGCGCGCGGCAGCGCACTCGAGTGCTTTGCCATCCTCGATCTCGTTCCCCTCCGCCGGCTCGCGCCCGAAGCAGCGTGTGAGCATCGTCACGGCCGCCATTCTAGCCGCGTCCATCGGCCGCGGTCGCAAGGGCGGATTGCAGCGCTTCCGCGATCTCGGAGGCGGATTGGAACCGATCCGCGGCCCGCTTCTGCAGACAGCGACAAAGGATCGCTTCGACCCGCGGATCGACGCCGGTGAGCGCCTCCGGCTCATCCCGTAGGATCGCCGCCAGCACCTCGCCCCCCGTCTCCGCCGCGAACGCCTTCCTCCCCGCGAGCATCTCGTACAGCACGGCACCCAGCGAGAAGAGGTCGGAGCGCAGGTCGATGGCTCCGCCGCGGACCTGCTCCGGCGACATGTAGGCCGCGGTGCCCATCACCGCGCCGGGTCGGGTCAGGTTCGATCGGGTGTCCGCGTCGGGCGTCTCCGCCTGCGGGTCGCGCAGCTTGGCCAGGCCGAAGTCCAGGATCTTGACTCTCCCGCTCTTCGTCACGAAGACGTTCTCCGGCTTGAGGTCGCGATGAACGATTCCGCGCTCGTGGGCGGCGGCGAGGCCGTGCGCGATCTGGATCGCGTATTCCACGCCGTCGCGCACGGCGAGGCCGCGGCGGATGCGCTCACGCAGGCTTTCCCCTTCGAGCAGCTCGGAGACGAGATACGACCGCTCGCCCTCGGTGCCGACGTCGAACACGGTGAGCACGTTCGGGTGGTTGAGCGCTCCCGCCGCGCGCGCCTCACGCATGAAGCGCAGCCGCCGGTCGGCGTCGCCGGCCACGGAAGCGAGCAGCACCTTGAGCGCGACATCCCGCGCCAGCCGCGGGTCGCGCGCGCGATACACCTCGCCCATGCCGCCGGCGCCGATGCGGCTCACGATCTCGTAGGGCCCCAGCCGGTCTCCCGGCCGCAGGCCCGCGGGGTCGGGATGGGCGGGCGTGTGCATGGACGGCGATCCGGCGAGGTCCTCCGCGAATCCCATGCGCTGCAGCAGATCGGCGAACCGCGGATCGTCGCGCATGGGGTCGAAGCTCGGCTCGACCTTGAGGTACACGAGCAGCCCCGACCGCTCGCCGTACGCCTTTTCGAGGATCTCGAACGCGCGGTCCCTCTCCCCGAGACCGACGCAAGGGTAGACGAGATGGAGGGTGTCGATCCGCCCCTCCTCGACCATGCCTTCGAGCTCGCCCAGGATCCGACGCGCGCTGGCGGCATCCCCGGAAAGCCCGTGTAGGTAGCCGAGGATGTCCAGCAGCGCCGGTCTCCGTCCGGCGCGGGCGATGGCTCGCTGAAGCTCGGCCAGCGCCTCGGGGTACCTCGACTGGTGGATGTAGACCATGGCCAGGTTGAAGCGGGCCTCGGGGAACTCCGGGTCCAGCTCCAGCGCTTTCAGGTGCTGTCGGACCGCCTCCTCGTAGCGGCGGGCGAAGTGGAGCGCACGCCCCAAGGCGGTGCTGATGATCAGGGAGAGCGGGTCGCGCTGCTGCGCGATCCGCAGCCTGTCGATGGCCTCGTCGGCGCGGCCCATCGCGGAGAGGAAGATGCCGTAGAAGTGGTGCGCCGACGCGTAGCCGGGATTGAGCTCGATAGCGCGCTCGAACTCGCTCTCCGCTCCGCGCCAATCCCAGTCCATCCGGAACCTCACCAGCGCGAGCGAGGTGTGCGCCTCCGCCAGGTCTGGATCGATCTCCAGCGCGCGCAAGGCGGCGGTGCGCGCCTTGGCCAGGGCCTCGCCGGGAGGCGTCACTCCATAGCCCGCCGAACCGAGCAGCGTGTAGCAGTCGGCCAGCCCGGAGTGCGCGAGCGCGTACTGGGGATCGCGGGCGATCGCGCGCTCGAATTCCTGCAAGGCCTTCCGGAGCCCTTCCTCGGTCCGCGCGTTCCAGTGGTGACGGCCCCGAAGGTAGGCGTCGTGGGCCTCGTCGTCGTGCGTGTACCGCCTCCGCAGGCGCTGCTGCTCCTCGGCGGTGAGGCTCGAGACCAGGGCCGCGGCCAGGCGCGTGGAGATCGAGTCCTCGACCGAGAAGATGTCCGCGCGCCTCTCGTCGAAGCACTGCCCCCACACCGGCGCGCCCGCCTCCACGCTCACGAGCTGGACGGTGACTCGGATACGGTCCCCGGCGCGCCGGATCGATCCTTCCAGGACGGCGTCCACGCCCAGGATGCGGCCCGCGGCGACGGGGTCGGGCGTCTGGCCCACGTAGGCGCGCACCGCGCTCGTCGGCCTCACGACGATCTGCCGGATGTTGCCGAGTCGGGTGATGAGCGCATCCGCCATGCCCAGGCCGACGTAGTCCTCGACCTCCTCGCCGCCCAGCTCGGTGAAGGGCAGCACGGCCAGCGACCGCCGCGCCGGCTCCTCACTGGCCCGCGCCGTCACCGCCGCTGCCGTCGAGGGTGCCTGGCTCCTCTCGCGCACTTCCGCGACGAACTGGTAGCCGCGGCGGGGGATGGTCGCGATGTAGCGCTGCTCCTGCGGTCCTTCGCCCAGCGCCTTGCGCAGCGTGAAGACGTTCTGCGTGAGGTTGCCTTCCTCCACGATGACGCCCGCCCAGACGCGACTCATCAGCTCGTCCTTTTCCAGGACCCGCCCCCGGCTCTCGACAAGGACGAGCAGGGTGTCAAACACCTTGGGCGTGAGCGGCACCGTCTGACCGTCTCGCTGCAGGAGTCGCTTGCCCGCGTCGAGCCGAAACGGCCCGAAGTCGTAGACTGGCCTGGCGGCGCCGACGCCTTTGAGGCTTTCTGAGGGTTTTTGAGCGGATCCTTGAGGACTCGCCGCGGGTAGCGGCCTATGTTCATCCCGCGCAGTCATGGGGCCTCCGGTAGGTGGCCCATTCTAGCGCCTCTTTCCGGGGTGCTTCGGCGGCGGCAAGGAGGACGACATGGCGATCGGCATCAAGACCCCCGGCGTACATCACGTGGCGCTGCGCGCGACCGATCTCGCGCGGGCCCGACGGTTCTACGCGGAGACGCTCGGGTTCCCCGTGGTGTTGGAGCAGCCGAACCTCCTCATCTTCCTCGCGGGCGCGACCGCGGTCGCCGTCCGCGGCCCCGAAGAGGGCCTGCCGGAGGGCGACCGCTTCAATCCGTTCCGCGTGGGCCTCGACCACCTGGCCCTCTCCTGCGCGAAGGAGGCGGAGCTGGAGCGGGTCGCGGCGGCCCTGGCCCAGGCGAGCGTCTCCAACACGGGCGTCAAGATGGACGAAGTGCTCGGCAAGCGCTACGTCGCCTTCAAGGACCCGGATGGGATCGCGTGGGAGCTGTACATGACCGGCAACCCGGCGGTGGAGGCCGTGGAGAGCTATCTCGACGGACTCCGGAAGAAGGACCTGAGCCAGGTCCCCTTCGCGCCCAGTGTGAGCTTCGAGAGCCCGCTCTCGCCGCGCCTCGTGGGCATCAAGGCGGTGACGGAGTTCCTGACCGGGATGTTTCCGGCCATCCGAGACGTGAGCGCGCGCCAGCACATCGTCGAGAACGACTACGTGGCCACCCGCTTCGACCTCGTCACGACCTTCGGCGTCATCCCCGTCTTCGACTGTTTCCGGGTCGTGAACGGGCTCATCCAGGAGGTCCGGCCGTTCTACGATCCGCGTCCGATCACGGAGGCCCGGGCATGAAGGCACCACGTCTCGACCAGGCCGCGCTTCGGGAGCTCCAGGGACGTCTTGGCGGCGAGATCGTCGGGCCGGGCGATGCGAGCTACGACGAGAGCCGTCGCGTGTGGAACGCGATGGTCGACAGGCGTCCGGCGGTCATCGTGCGCTGCACACGCGCGGACGATGTCGTGGCCGCCGTCAGTTTCGCGCAGCGCCATCAGCTCCTCACCGCGGTGCGCGGGGGCGGACACAACGTCGCCGGGAACGCGGTGTGTGACGGCGGGCTGGTGATCGACTTGTCCGGGATGAAGGCGATCCGCGTCGACGCGGCGCGGCGCACCGCTCGTGCCGAGCCGGGCCTGACCTGGGGCGAGTTCGACAAGGAGACGCAGGCCTTCGGGCTGGCTACCACCGGGGGCTTCGTGCCGAGCACCGGCATCGCCGGTCTCACGCTCGGTGGCGGCCTCGGGTTCCTGATGAGACGCTTCGGCCTGGCCTGCGACAACCTCCTATCCGCCGAGATCGTCACCGCCGACGGCCAGCTTCGCAGCGCCAGCGCGACCGAGAACGCCGACCTGTTCTGGGCCGTGCGCGGCGGCGGCGGCAACTTCGGCGTCGTCACCTCCTTCGAGTACCGCCTCCACGCCGTGGGTCCGACGGTGCTCGGCGGTCTCCTCCTGCATCCGCTGGCGCAGGCGAAGGACGCGCTCCGTTTCTATCGCGAGTTCACGCGCACGGCGCCCGAGGAGCTGACGACGCACTTCGTCTCGCTGACCTCTCCCGACGGTCATCCGGTCGTCGCCTTCGCGCTCTGCCATTGCGGCCCGGTGGAGGAGGGCGAGAGGGTGGTGCGCCCGCTGCGCGCGTTCGGCCCGCCGCTGGCGGACCTCGTCGCGCCCATGCCTTACACGGCCGTCCAGGGCCTCGGCGCGCCGCTGTTCCCGTCCGGTCGTCTCAACTACTGGAAATCGAGCTTCGTGCGCGAGCTGAGCGATGGGGCGATGGAGGCGCTGACAGCCGGGTTCGCGGCGGCCCCTTCTCCATTCTCCATCGTGGCGCTTGAGCAGCTCGGAGGAGCCGTCCGCCGCATCCCCAAGGACGAGACCGCCTTCGGTGACCGCAGCTCCGACTACAGCGTCGTGATCACTACGGCGTGGACGGATCCCGCCGATTCGGACAAGAACGTCGGATGGGCGCGCGGGTTGTGGGCAGCCATGCGACCCTTCGCCGCCGACTCGGTGTACGTCAACTACCTGGATGGCGACGAGGACCGGATCAGGGAGGCGTACGGCTCCGGGACGTACGAGCGGCTGGCCGTGCTCAAGAAGAAGTACGACCCGTCCAACTTCTTCCGCCTGAACCAGAACATCGAGCCGGCACGCTGACCGGCCGGGCGCCGCCG
>CAZTAI010000131.1:0-5108 GCA_964611555.1 uncultured Chloroflexota bacterium
TCGGCGTGCGCGCGACGGTCGTGACGCACCAGGAGGAGATCAAGACCTGGTTCAGCTGGCCGGTCACGGCGGGTGCGGTCGATCGCCTCGTGCTCTCGGGCCGCCTCTCACGGCCAGGTCCGGGCTGGGTCGCCGCGCCGCAGTCCTAGCCGTCGCTGATCCCCGATAGATGGGATGATCGACGACATGTCCGTCACGCTCCGCGGGTCTCTCTCCGCATTCCCGCTCGACATGCTTCTGGCGATGCTCGCCGAAGCGAAGGCCACTGGACGGCTCCGGATGGGGGGCGATGCCGAGGGACCAGCGGTCGAAGTCACGGATGGCGTCCCGACAGGCGCGTCGAGCGGCGCCCTCACCGGCGAAGCGGCACTCCGTGTCCTGCTCGCGATAGAAGACTCCGAATTCGAGTTCGTTCCAGGTCCGACCGGAGCGCCCAACCTAGTGATCCGGGTGCAGGAGCTGCGCGCCCGGATCGGCGCGGCGCGCGAGAAGCGCGCCGCGCAGCTTCCGCGGGTACCGGGCCCGGCAACGATGCGCCTGCGGGCGATCGGCGGAGCGCTCGCTCCCCTCATCTCCGCGGAGCGCACGGTCCTCGGTATCAGGGTGCTGGGGCCCGAGCACCCTCGCCCCGAGCCGACCCCGGATCCGCTGTGGTCTCCGCGGCACCTCGCCGCGCTCCTCAACGCGATGCTCTATCTCCTCGTCGGCGGCGATGCCGCACAACGGACGTCTGAGGCGGAGGCGCTCGAGGCGTCGGCGCGCCTGAAGGTGCTGGGGGTCGAGGGACCCTTGCCCATGGGCAAGGACGGGCTCGACCCAGATGCGATGAGAGGTCTCGGCGAGGTCCCGTGGGCGGTGGCGCTCTTGCACGCGATGATCCGCGAGCTCTTCGAGGCGGCCGACGCGGTGCACGAGGGGTCGCACGTCGAGCGCGGTTACGCCGCCGCGGTAGAGCACACCCTGGGATCGGATGGGGCGCTGCTTCGCGACGCGCTAAGGCTCGTCGGCCTCGCCAGGCTTCGCGTGCGGATCACGGTCACCAGCGGCGGTAACGAAGGCCCCTTCCATCTCGAGGAGCGGGAGCACGCAGTCGGGAGATCCGCGTCGAACGACGTACGGCTCGAGCACGGAAGCGTTTCGCGCCGCCATGCCCGCCTCGTGCCGCGCTCCGGCCGCTACGTGCTGACCGACCTGGGCAGCACGTCCGGGACCGCTGTGAACGGCGAGCGGCTGACCAGCGAGCGCGTACTCCGGAGCGGCGACTCGATCACCTTCGGCGATGTCGCGCTCAGCTTCGAGCACGTGGAGGACTGAGGCGTGCCGGCGACGGTGGTCCGCTCGACCGGCGACCGCATTGGTCAGATGCACTGATCACGCGAGCTGAAGGGACCTGGGCACTCCGCAGCGACGCCGGCAGGGTGCGGCGCGCCAACGAAGACGCTGCGGTGCTCCTTCCGGCCGGCGACGGCTTCTCCTCCGGGGCGATCGTCTGCGATGGGATGGGCGGCGGTGCGGCGGGCGAGGTGGCCAGCCGGCTCGCGACCGAGCGCATCGGCGCGGCGCTGGCGGCGTCGTCGGGACCACTCGTCGAGCGGCTGCGCTCTGGCATCGCGGACGCGAACCGGGCTATCCGCGAGCACTCACGCACGGAGCTGGACGGCGCCGAGAGCGGTTCGACGATGGTGCTTGCGCTGATCGGAGACGGACGAGCGACGATCGCGCACATCGGGGACTCGCGCGCCTATTTGCTCCGATCGGGACGGTTCGAGCAGCTCACGGGCGATCACACTTTCGTCGCCGAGCAGGTACGTGCCGGCGTCATCCCCGCGGAGCGGGCTGCATCACACCCGCTGCGGAGCCGGCTGACGAAGGCGCTTGGCACCGCGGAGCGCGCCGAGGCGGAGATCGCTGACCACGAGCTCCGACCGGGAGACGTGCTCCTCCTCTGCAGCGACGGGCTACATGGCATGGCGAGCGACGACGAGATCGCAGCCGCGCTGGGCCCGGACGTTGGAACGAGCGCCAGCGCGCTCATCGAGCTCGCTAACGCCAAGGGCGGGAAGGACAACGTGACCGTGGCGGTGTGCCGAATGGGCGGCGGCGGTGCTCAGTTCGCGGCGTAGAGACGGATGGCTTTGATGTCGACCGTGCCGCCATTTGGGTGTCCGGATCCAGCGAGTCGCATGCTGACAGGCTGCTGGTTGTTCACACGCGCGAGGTCCACAGAGCCGGGTAGGACCGGGCCCCCATTCACGTACACAGTTGCCTGCGAGTCTTCGCCGATGCGGATCGTCAGCAAGAACCGCGGTTGCCCCGCCGTCCGCTCACCGACGCTGCCAGGGCCGGCGATCACCTTCTGCCCCGGATCCTCGTAGACCCGCGCCAGCATCGCGCCGTCCAGGACCAGGCGGAATGACCCCTCCGTGCCTGCGCGTAGAGCGAACTCGACCGCCATCGCGGAGTCCCCTGCCACCTGCAGGTCGTACTCCACGACGTAGGCCTGCCGACTGGGAACAGGGAGCGAGATCTTGGCCGAATCTTCGGGCCGGCTGCCGACCACGACTCGCAGCCCGCCCGTGGTCGACTCGGTGGACGCCGAACCGGTCCGTTCGATGGCCAGGCTGGTCAGCGCATCGCCGGTCTTCCACTCGAACAGCAGCGCGCCCCTGGGGATGACGCTGGTCGGGGCGGCCGTGCCCGCCGGGTTGGTCTGGCCGGGCGGGCACGAGGGCAGGTTCGTCCCCGGGACGCCGCAGCCCGGCCCCTGCGGGCCGCCCGACTGCCCCGGGCCTGGACCGACGGGGCCGGGCGCAGCTACCCCTGCGGGCGTGGGAGTGCTGCGGATCCCGCCGACCTCAGCCGGCGTGGTGCCGCGTGTGAGGGCGAACGCTGTACCCGCGAGCACCAGGAGCACGAGCAGCGCGCCGCCGATGAGGACGGTGCGCGGAATGCCGCCTAGCAGCCCCGGGGCGGGCGTCACCGCGGTCGTGGCAGCGCCCGCCGCTGGCGGGATCGCATACACGGTCGCCGCGGTAGCGGGCGCCGGGACTAGCGAGTCGCGGAGCGCATCCGCGAAGTCCGTCGCCGACTCGTAGCGGTCGGCTGGCTCCTTCGCCAGCGCCTTCATGAGCACGTGCTCGCTTGCTGGGGGTATCGACGGGTCGATGGTCGTTGGTAGTGGGAGAGGATCGCGCATGTGCGCGAGGACGATCGCGAGTGGCGTATCAGCGGTGAACGGCACGCGGCCGGTCAACATCTCGTACGCCATCACGCCCAGCGAATAGATGTCGGCGCGATGATCGACCTTCGCTCCGGTGCCCTGCTCCGGCGCCATGTACTCGGGAGTGCCGATGCCGACGCCGGTCTGGGTGTGACTCTCGCCGCCCATGATCTTCGCGATCCCGAAGTCGGTGACGACCGCGCGGCCGCGTTCGGAGAGCATCACGTTCGAAGGCTTGACGTCGCGGTGGACGATCCCGAGCTCATGTCCGTAGCCGAGGGCCGCCCCGACCTCGCCCACGATGCGGGCGACCTCCTTGTGCGTCAGGCGCTCGCCTCGCGCGGCGAGCGAGGTCACCCGTTCCTTCAGCGTCCCGCCCTCGAGGTACTCCATGGCGAGGACGTAGCGCCCGTCGAGCGGCTCGAAGTCGAAGACCTGCACGATGTTCGGGTGCCGGAGCCGGGCGATCGAACGTGCCTCGCGCTGGAAACGCTCGAAGAACTCTGGATCGTCGGCGAACCCGGGTCTGAGCACTTTTAGCGCGACCTCGCGCTCGAGCGAGGGCTGGAAGGCCTTGTACACGGTGGCCATCCCACCGACACCCAGGGGCTCGATGATCTGGTAGCGGCCGATGGTCTGCCCAGGTTGCAGCGTCACACCCGGCCCCTTCCCACGCGCGGATGGTAGCGGCCTAGCTCGAGCGATCCTCGAGGTCGCGCTTGCGCCATCGCATCAGCTGCGCGTCGCGCTCGGTCGCGATCGTGCGCAGCGCCTCCGCGGCCGGCAGGTCGATCCCCGCCAGCGCCTCGGGGTCCACGTCCTTCCCGACCTCCGCGAAGAGGAGTCGCGCGATCCGGAGGAACGTCTCGCGGCCGCCGAGAGCCATCGTCTCGAACGGGCCGATGAGGCTCCAGCGCCGGCCGAGGGCGCGCTTCATCGCGAGGTCGACGTCCTCCGGGGCCACGCCGTGCTCGGTCACCAGGCGCGTGGCCTCGCGCAGCAGCGCGAACTGGAGACGGTTCCAGATGAACCCCGGGATGTCCGGCGCGAGGATCGGCTCCTTACCCATGTCCCGAAGGAGATCGACCATCGTCTCGACATGGCGCCGCTCGGTGCGGGCGCCCGGGATCACCTCGACGGCGGGCATGAGGATGGCCGGGTTCGCGTAATGCGTCCCGAGCGTGCGCTCCGGCGCGCGGGCGGCCTCGCCCAGCGTGGTGATCGGGATCGAGGACGTGTTGGAGCAGAGGATCGCCTGAGGTGCGCTACGCGCGGCGGCGTCGAGCACATCGGCCTTGGCACCGAGATCCTCGGCGACCGACTCCACGATCACGTCACGGTCGGCGCAGGCGGTCATGAGATCGGTCGAGGTGCGGAGGCGCGGGAGCGCGGCCTCGCCGCGCGCGACCGGGACGAGGCCGTGGGCCATGAGCCCGCGGATCGCGGCGTGCGCCCGGCCGACGGCGGCCTTGGCGCTTTCCGGAGAGCGCGTTATGAGGACGACGTCGTGGCCCGCGAGCGCGTACTCGGCTCCGATCTGCGCGCCCATCAGGCCTGCGCCAACGACCGCCACCTTCTTCATGGGGCGGAGTCCGTTCTCAGGCGCTCTTCGACGGCGAGAGGAGGTCCTGCACGAGATCGCGCTCCTTCTCGAGCTCGGCGACGGTGGCCTTCACTTTGGCTGTCGCGAACTCGTCGAGGCTGAGACCCTGGGCGACCTCCCACCAGCCGTCGCCCGCCACTCGGATGGGGAAGCTCGCGACGAGACCCTTGGTCACGCCGTAGCTGCCGTCGGAGATGACCGCGACGCTGGCCCAGTCGTCAATGGGCGTAGGTGAGATGAGGCTCTTGACGTGATCGATCAGCGCCTGTGCCGCGGAGAACGCGC
>CAZTAI010000132.1:0-3550 GCA_964611555.1 uncultured Chloroflexota bacterium
GCCGCGGAGGCCGAGGCAGAGAAGCGCCTGGCCGCCGCGAAGATCGAAGCAGACAAGGCTCGCGTCCTCGCCGATGAGGTCCGACAGCGCGACGAGCTACTGCGCGAGTCGGCCGATCGCGAGCGACTCCAGGCCTTGCGGATCACCTCCATCCGGAGCGATCTGGACGTCCTCCGTGACGAGACCGCGGCTCTGCGGGCAGCCCGCGAGGCTGCTGAAGCCGCCAGCCGCCTGGCAGAGGAGCGCGCCATCGCCGCGAACGACGAGGCCACTCTGGCCCGCTCCGAGACAGCAGCCGCGCAGCGGCAAGCCGGCGAGGAATGGACCCGCGCTGAGATCGCGACGAGCGAGGCGGCCTCCGCCCAGGTCGAAGCGATACAGGCCGGAACGCGCATGCGGGCGGCCATCGACGATGCTGCGCGCCTCCGTGGCGATGTCGCACGTCTCGAGGACGCGCTCACTGTCGCGCGCGCCGACGCGACCGAGCGGATCGCAGCCCTCACGGCGGAGCTCGAGCGCGCGCGTGCCGACGTCTCGGCGGTCCGCCTCGACGCCATGGACCACCAGGAGCGTCTATCGGCCACGCTCGCCGAGCTGACGGCGGCGCTCGCCGCGCGAGACACGGCGGAGATACGCGGCGCAGACATGCTGGGGCAGGCCTCGAACGCTCTGAGCGCCATGAGGGCGGCGACCGAGGCGGCCGCGGCGGCGCGCGCTCGCGCGGCGAGCGCCGAGGGATGTCTCAAAGCGGTCACGGCGGCCCGGTTGACCTTCATCGGTGACGCACGCGGTGAGGTGACCATCCTCGCCGCACACGAGAGGTCGTAGCCCGGCACCGAACTGGCCCGCTCGCGCCTCTCGCGACAAGGATCCACTAATAGGTCGACCGCCAAGATCGTCCCCATGAGTACGAATGGGTCTGGTACTCCTTTCCCATCGCGCGGTGAGGCGCGGGTGAGTAACCCAGACGACATCTTCGACCTAGCGCTCGCCGGAGCGCGCTTCGTGATCGGACGCGAGGCGGGCGACGGGCACGAGCGGAGCCACCGGGACGACGCGGCACGTCGCGAGATCGGCGCGCTCGCGGGCTCTCTGTCCGTGCGTCGCACCCTGCGCAGCCTTCAGCCCGCGTGGTCGCAGGCCGCTTCGCGGCTGACCCGCCGCGATGCGATCGCGCCGGAAGCCCTCGAGGCGGCGCTCGCGGAGATGCAGGAGGGCGAGTCGTTCGGGCAGCTGCTGCTCCGCGTGACCGAGATCCCCGAGGGCACCATCGCCGAGGCGCTGTCGCGCGCGACCACGTCGCCCGTCATCCAGCTCACCACGTATCCGGTGCACGGCGAGCCGTTCGGCTCCCCCCAGGAGGCGCTCGCGGCGCCGAGACACCCGGTCCTGATCGACGAGCTCGCCGCGCGGCTCCTCCCCGAAGCGCTCTGCGTGAAGCACGACATGGTCCTGGTGGCCGCCTGGGACCACGAGGGCGTCATCGCCATGGTCGACCCAGCGGACGAGGGCGCGCTCTGGGACGCTCAGGAGGCCACAGGCCTTCGCCTGACCCGGTTCACGGCCCTCGGCTCGCAGATGCGCCTCGCGCTCGGTCGCTGCTGGCAGCCGCGGTCGGACGTCGACGTGCCGCCCAGCGGGACGGCTCGGCAGTCGCTGCCGTTCTTCACCGCGATCGGCGTGCCCGCGGCCGTCCTCGTCGGGGCCTTCCTGTTCGTGTTCCGCGACGCCCTGGATCTCCAGCACCACTTCGCGCTCGCGGCGCTGGCCTGCGGGATCTTCTTCTTCTCGTACGCGCTGCGCTACTACGTCACGACGGCCGCGGTAATGGGCACCGTCCTATTCGGTGATCGTCTACGCCGGCACCGGATCCTGTCCGGCATCCGCGCGCAGAAGCAGGCCGCCGAAGAGGACACCGCCGCGCATCAGAAGTACCGCACGCTGCGCGGTGAGCGGCTCGACGAGATCGGCGCGATCGTCAACGCGGGACCGGATCGGATCGGCGAGCATCGCCTCCCGCGCCACAAGCAGCCGTTCATCTCGGTGCACCTCGCCATGTACAACGAGCGGCACGTCATCGACCGGCTGCTCCGCGCCTGCACGTCGTTCGACTACGACAACTACGAGGTCATCGTCGCCGACGACTCGACCGACCCGCAGGCCCTCGCGATACTCGACAAGTGGAGTGAGCACCCGCGCGTGCGGATCCTCCACCGCGCGACCCGCAAGGGCTTCAAGGGCGGTGCGCTCCAGGAAGCCCTGAAGCGGATGAACTCGCAGACCGAGTACGTGATGATCTTCGACGCCGACTTCATCCCGCCGCCGGACGCCATCTGGCACTTCCTCGACTACTTCGGCCGCCTCGGTGACGACGCCAAGGCGCCGTTCACCGATCTCCGCGGTGTCGCGGGCACAGCGGCGGAGGGCGACCAGCTCGCGGCGGTCCAGGGCTACCAGTGGCACATGCTCAACGCCGGCGAGAGCTGGATCACCAAGGGCATCCGCACGGAGTTCTCGGGCTCGTACGTCCTCGAGCGCGCGGCTCAGGAGCTCTTCGGGACGATGAAGATGATCTCCGGCTCCGTGTACATGATCCGCGCCGACGTCCTGCGCCGCCTGGGCTGGTCAACCTCGATCACCGAGGACTGGGAGCTGACCATCCGGCTGTACCTGGCCGGATACAAGGTCCTCTACACGCCGTACATCCAGGCGCCGTCGGAGTGCGTGTCCAAGATCAAGCAGCTCATCCGGCAGCGCATGCGCTGGGCGCGCGGCCACACCTTCAACGTCAAGAAGTACTTCTTCGCGATCATGCGCTCGCGGCAGATGACCTGGCGCGAGAAGCTCGAGTTCCTCTACTACGCGCCCTACTACCTCCAGTCGATCCTCTTCCTGGCCGGCACGTTCTGCTGGGTCGTGGGGATCTTCCTCCTCGACCAGCAGCTCCCTCAGTGGGGCGAGACGCTCGGCTGGAGCCTGGTGGTCTCCAACGTCCTGGCGCTGCCACTGATGAACCTGGCCGGGCTGATCCTCGAGGGCTCGGTCAAGCGGGACCTGGTAGGCCTCGGCAGCTTCATCGGACTCTCGACGCTCCTCGTCCCGTTCCAGGGCTGGGCGGCACTGCGCGGTCTCCTCGAGCCGACCGAGGGCGGCTGGGACCGGACTCCCAAGTCGGGACGCATCACCGAGTCCGTCGGCGGCGTGATGCGGCTCGGCCGGATCCTCCCGTGGGAGCTGCCGAAGCGCGGCAAGATGTCCAGCAAGGCCGCGCACATCCTCGTCACGTGCGTCGCCGGCATGCTCGCCGGCGCGATCGTCGGGATCGGCGCGCTCTCGATGAGAGCCGCGGCCTCATCCGAGGAGATCGGGCAGACCGACCTGATCATGCCGTTCATCCTCGGGACGCTCGTGCCGCTGGCGATCGTCGGCTACGGCTGGTTCCGCCTGCACCGCCGTGTCGCGGTGTGTGTGCTCGCGGCGGCCATCGGGCTCTCCGCGAACGTGGTCTTCCTCGCGAACACGATCCCCGCGAACGCCGCCGCGGGCAACG
>CAZTAI010000132.1:3650-5059 GCA_964611555.1 uncultured Chloroflexota bacterium
CCGCTCGGGATGCTCGCCGCCGTCGGATCGATCGCCCTCCTGATCATGCCGGTGTTCTCGACCTTCGGAGAGCTCCTGACGAACCTCGCGATCGCCTCCGGGGTTGACGCGGCGATGGGCCAGTGGGTCGCGCCGGCCGAAGCCCAGCTCGTCCACGGACTGCTGGCGCTAATGGGGTACGGCTCGGCCGCGAACGGTTCGGTCCTCTCGATCACGGACGGAGTGCGCGACGTGTCCCTGTACATCTCGTGGAACTGCGTGGGCTGGCAGACCCTCATCTTCCTCGGCCTGACCCTGCCGACGGGCCTCCAGGGTGACCACACCCGCCGGTCGAAGCTCGAGGCGGCGGCCCTGGGCATCTTCGGGATCGCCATCCTCAACGTGCTTCGGATCACCGTCGTCGGGCTGGTGGCGCTCCACTTCGGCCAGCTCCCGGCGGCCATCGTCCACGACTACGGCAGCGTCGTGGCCACGGTCATCTTCCTGATGATCTTCTGGAGCGTCGCCTACAACCTCATCCTCGAGCCAAGAAGCCGCTAAGAGACCGGACGGGACCATCTACCCCATGAGTACTCCCCAGCCGGTACTTCTTTCCTAGTGGCCCTCTCACTGACGACGCTTGACCGGCTCTCGGAGCGCGAGCTCGCCGACGCGCGCGGGCTGCGACTAGCGGTCATCCACTGCGGCTTCACCTACTCGGGCGGTGGCGAGCGGCTGGTCCTCGAGCAGGTGATGGCACTGCGCCGCCGCGGCTTCACGGTCGACTGCTACGCACCGACGGTGGACGATCAGGCTTGCTACCCGGACCTGATGCGCGAGGTGCGGCCGCGGTCGCTCTTCCCGCAGCTCCCCCGCTGGGTCCCGTTCCGCGAGGCCATTCAGCTTCTGGTCGCGAGCCTGTTCGCTCCAGTGCTGGCGCTCACGCTCCCGAGCTACGACGTGATCGTCGGCGAGAACCAGCCCGGCGTCTGGATCGCCCACGTCGTATCGGCGCTGCGGCGCCGCCCATACCTCGCCTATCTCAACCAGCCCTGCCGGCTCATCTACCCGCGTGACGTGGATGTCGAGACCGGCTGGAAGACCAAGCGCGACTACGCGCTGCTCGACGGCATGATCCAGAAGATCAAGTGGTTCGTCCGGTGGGCGGACATGGCCTCGGTCCGCAAGGCGCACGCGCTGCTCGTGGACGGCATGTTCATCGGCAGCAAGATCGCCGGCGTCTACCAGCGCGACGTCACGGACGTGCCGGGCGGCTGCCACCCCGCGGCTGCCTCGTACGTGCGGGGCGACGTGGACAGCGGCGAGCTCGTCGTGAACGGCCAGACCATCGCCAAGCCCTACGTGCTGCTCACGAACCGCCACTACCCGCAGAAGCGCTTCGACCTCGTGATCCGCGCCATGGACGTCCT
>CAZTAI010000133.1:0-5040 GCA_964611555.1 uncultured Chloroflexota bacterium
ATTAGAGTCGCGCCGATGGGCATGATCCTCGGGACGCTGGTCGCGGCCGCCTCGCTCTGGGCGGCGGACTACTTCCTCGCCGGCGTCTCCTTCGAGCCGCCGGGGTTCACCGCCGACCCGAACGCGAACTACTGGATCTCCGTGACGCTCTCGGCCTTGGTCCTCGGCGTCCTCAACACGTTCGTGCGGCCCATCCTGTTCATGCTCTCGCTGCCCATCACCTGCCTGACCCTGGGCCTCTTCATCCTCGTCCTGAACGGCCTGATGCTGGTGATCCTCTCGCTGCTGCCGCTCGGATTCCGCGTTGACGGCCTTCTCTCCGCGATCATCGGCTCCCTCATCGTCAGCGT
Organism: uncultured Chloroflexota bacterium; assembly: GCA_964611555.1. Taxonomy (GTDB): domain Bacteria; phylum Chloroflexota; class Limnocylindria; order P2-11E; family P2-11E; genus GWC2-70-10. Next base: position 351 of record CAZTAI010000133.1, read on the forward strand.
GACAAGCTTCGTGCTGAACAGGATCCTGCCCAGATAGCGCACCAAGCCGGATAGGCTTCCCGCCGATGGCGCATCCGTTCATCGTCATGACCGGGCTCTCCGGAGCCGGCAAGAGCGTCGCCATCAAGGTGCTCGAGGACCTCGGCTACTACACCCTGGACAACGTCCCGCCCGGCCTCATCTCCGACGCCCTCCGGGTCACCGGCGAAGGCGGGTACGAGAAGGTGGCGTTCGTCATCGACGTGCGCAGCGGCCCGCTCTTCCAAGACGCGATCGCGGTGCTCGAGCGCTTGGAGAAGGAGGGCCGCCGGCCGCATCTGCTCTTCTTCGACGCTTCGGACGAGGTCCTGCTGCAGCGCTACAGCGAGACCCGCCATCGCCATCCCCTGGAGACGCCCGGCGGTGTAGCGCCGGGTCTCGCGGAGGAGCGGCGCCTGCTCGTGGAGCTGCGCGCCAGGGCCGACAAGGTCATCGACACCACGCATCTTTCCGTGAAGGACCTCCGGGACACGCTCCACTCGCTGTACGGCGAGGGGAAGGCCGGCATGCTCGTGCAGATCACGAGCTTCGGCTACAAGTACGGGCTCCCCCCCGGCGCCGACCTCGTCTTCGACGTCCGGTACATGGAGAACCCCTTCTACAAGAAGGAGCTGCGGCCGCTCTCCGGGAGTGACGAGGCGGTCCGCGCGTTCGTGCTCGCGAACCCCGCGACGAAGGAGTTCCTCGGGTCCGTGCTGCCGTTCCTGCGCTCGACCATGCCGCGGTACGAGCAGGAGAAGAAGGCGCACCTCAGCGTCGCGTTCGGCTGCACCGGAGGGCGCCACCGCTCCGTGACCATCGCCGAAGAGGTCGCCCGGGCGGTCAAGGAGTTCTGGCCGGGTGAGATCACGCTCGAGCACCGCGACCGTGACCGCGCGGATGTGCGCACGTGAGAGGGAAGCTGGTGCTGGGCAATTGGAAGATGAACCCGGCCTCGCTCTCGGAGGCCATAGCGCTCGCGCGGGCGGTCGCCGGGATCGACCGGGAGAGCGTGAGCGTGGGCATCGCGCCCCCGGCAGCGTGGCTCGTGCCCGTCGCGGACGCGCTGGGCGCCTCGGACCTGCTGCTGTTCGGGCAGGACGCCCATTGGGAGGCCAAGGGCGCGTTCACGGGTCAGGTGTCCGCGCAGATGCTCGTGGGTATCGCGGCCGGAACGATCGTTGGCCATTCCGAGGTCCGCCGGGATCAGGCCGACGACGACGCGCGGGTCGCGCGCAAGGCGGCAGCGGCGCTTCGGAGCGGCCTCCGCGTCGTTTACTGCCTCGGCGAGTCGCTCGATGAGCGCCGGGCCGGCAAGACCGCCGAGGTGATCTCGCGACAGGTGCGCGACGGGCTGGGCGCTATCGAGAAGGATCTCCTCTTCACGGCGGACGGCGCGTGGCGGCTGGCCATCGCGTACGAGCCGATCTGGGCGATCGGCACCGGCGTGCCCGCCACGGGCGCTCAGGCCGGTGAGGCGATCGGGATCCTGCGGACCCGGCTGGACGAGCTCGGGCTCAAGGCAGCCTCGGCCAGCGTCCTGTACGGCGGCAGCGTTTCGGCCGCGAATGTCGCCGAGTTCGCCGGAGCGGACGGCGTAGACGGCGCGCTCGTCGGCGGCGCGTCGCTGAAGGCCGACGAATTCGCGGCGATCGTTCGCGCGTTCCGTTGACGTATCGCCCCGTCGTCCTCTGCGTGCTGGACGGCTGGGGCCTCGCACCGCCCGGACCGGCCAACGCCGTGACGTCGGCACGGACGCCACGGATCAGGGCCCTACTCGAGCGGTACCCGCACGCGAAGCTGGAGGCGAGCGGCCGCGCGGTCGGGCTACCGGACGGCGTGATGGGGAACAGCGAGGTGGGACACCTGACGCTGGGCTCGGGGTACGTCCAGTACCAGGAGCTCGTCCGGATCAACGACGCGATCGACGACGGCAGCTTCTTCCGGAACGAGGCCCTTGTCGGTGCTGCGCGGGCCGTCCGCGAGAGCGGAACGCTGCATCTGCTCGGCCTGCTCTCTACGGGAGGCGTCCACGCGGACCTCCGCCACCTGAACGCGCTCTCGGAGCTGGCGCGGCGCGAGGGCGCCACACGCGTCGCGTATCACTGCTTTCTGGACGGGCGCGACATGCCGCCCCGCAGCGCGCTCGAGCTGCTCCCGAAGGTCGAGGCGCCCATCCGCACGGTTCACGGCCGCTACTGGGCGATGGACCGTGACACGCGCTGGGACCGCACCGAGCGCTCGTGGCGAGCCATCGTCGACGCCGACGGCCCGCGGGTCGCGTCACCGGAGGAGGCGATCCGCCGCTGCTACGAGCGCGAGGAGTGCCGGGACGAGCTTCTCGAGCCCGTGGTCGTGGGTGACGGCGCACCGGTGCGCGACGGTGACGCGGTCATCTACTTCAACTTCCGGCCGGATCGCGCGCGCCAGCTGACGCGCGCCTTCATGGAGGAGCGGTTCGACGGCTTCGCGCCCGCGAGGCGCCCCGATCTCGGGGCTTTCGTGACGATGACCGACTTCAAGCTCGGTCTGCCGGACGTCCGCGTCGCCTTCTACCAGCAGCCGGTCACCCCGCTGGCCGCGGTGCTCGCCGATCGCGGTCTCCGGCAGCTTCACACGGCCGAGACCGAGAAGTACGCGCATGTGACGTACTTCTTCAACGGCGGCCGCGAGGAGCCCTTTCCGGGTGAAGAGCGCGTGCTCGTGCCGTCGGCGAAGGTCGCGACCTACGACCTGCAGCCGGAGATGAGCGCGCGTGAGGTCGCGAAGGGACTGGTCGAGCGCATCCGGGCCGGCGCCCACGACTTCGCGGTCGTGAACTTCGCGAACCCCGACATGGTCGGCCACACGGGAGTGGTCGCGGCCGCGAGGGAGGCGATGGAGGTCACCGACGAGTGCGTCGGCCTGGTCGCTGACGCCGTACTCAACGCAGGCGGCTGCATGGTCCTCACCGCGGATCACGGGAACGCGGAGCAGATGACCTTCCCTGACGGTGGTGCCAACACCCAGCACACCACGAACCCCGTGCCGGTGATCCTGATCGGTGCGGGCCTCGAAGGAGCGCGGCTGCGCGACGGCGAGCTCAAGGATGTCGCGCCGACGCTCCTGGAGCTCCTCGGACTGCCGATGCCCGATCGCATGACAGGTAGGTCGCTCATCTCGGGAGCGCCGTGATCCCTAGCCGCGCGTGGACGGCGCTACTTGTCACCGGCGGCGTCTTCGCCGCGATCGCGGTCGGTCACTGGGTCGAGGCGCTCGTGAGCGGACGTCCCGTCCTCTACGGGGAAGGTGCGGTCGCGAACGCCGCGGTCCTGCTGCGCGACGGCAACCCGTACCGGGACGCCAGCGGAGCGGTCGCGGCGAACTACCCGCCCCTCTATCTCTGGCTGGCGTCGCTGGGCGACCCGTTCCGGAGCGGACGGCTCGTGACGATCGCGAGCGCGGTCGCCGTCGCCCTGATCGTGTGGTGGCGTGCGCGTGCCGCCGGCCCCATGCCGCGCGCTGCGCTCGCCCTCGGCTGGCTCGCGCTCACGCCGGTCGCCATCTGGGGAGCGGCCGTGAAGCCGGACCTTTTCGCGATCGCGCTCACCGTTGGTGGAGTCGCCGCGCTCGATCACGCGATCCGCCCGGGCCTCGGATCGCGCGGTGGCGTTGCGCGCTTCGCGGTGCTCGGTGGCGCGCTACTGGCCGCGGCGGTATGGGCGAAGCCGACGGCACTCCTTCCGGCCGCGCTGGCGATGGCGTACGTCCTCGCATTCGCCCGGCCGGTCTTCGCGCGAGCGGCCGTGGGCGGCGTCGCGATCGCGGCCCTGGCGCTCGCGCACGCGGCCACGCTCGGGCTCGGCGACGTCTGGCGTCACGTGGTCGTCTGGAACGCGCTGCCGTGGAGCCCGGAGCAGGCGCTGCTGCTCCTGGTGCTGGGCGCGGCGGCCATCGGGATCCTCGTCGCCATCGCCGCGCGAGCCGGAGCCTTCAGCGGCCTGGCGCTGGCGTACGGGCTTGGCGCCGCCGGCGTGGTGCTCCTTGGAGGGCGTGAGGGAGCGACGATCAATTACCTGCTCGATCTCACCGCCGCGACGGTCTACGCGGTGGCCACGGTCGCGCCGCGCCTCTCAACATCGACCGGGTTCCCATTGGCGTTCGCGGCGCAGGTCGTCCTTGGCTTCGCGGTGCTCGCGCCGTTCGGCCTCGTCCCCGGGCGGGATGGCGGCACGGGTGCATGGGGAAGAGCCGCCAGATCAGCGGTGATCCAGTCGCTTCCGGCCGGCGACCATCTGGTCGAGGACAGCGGTCTGCTGGTAGCTGCCGGCATGCGGCCCGTCGTCGATGACCTGTTCCTGTGGTCCCGACTGGTGTCGAACGGCTCTATCGATCCGTCTCCTGTGGTCGATCGCGTCAGCAGAGGCGAGCTCAGCACGATCGTTAGCGAGGTCGATCTGGAGCGCATCGAGGAGGCTGCCGCGGTCGCTCGCTCGCGATGGCATCCGCTGCTGGTCGATGCCGTCCTGCTGCGATATGAACCCCAGGGTCGCCAGCCAGTGCGTCCGTTCATCTGGACGTACCGCCCACGCTGACCGGCTCCTCCGATAGGATTAGGGCCTCATGGATCTCCTGGTCGCGGCCCAGATCCTCATCGCGCTCGCCGTCGGATCGTCGATCCTGCTGCAGGCGC
>CAZTAI010000134.1:0-5038 GCA_964611555.1 uncultured Chloroflexota bacterium
GCCTGGTTCGCGATCGCGTCAGCCGGGCTCGTCATCCGCTGGCTGCACGCCGATCCGCGTCTCGCCCAGGACCTCTCGTGGTCGGTGACCATGCTCATGTTCGCGACGACGGGGGCGGTCCTGGTCGCCGCGCGGCCGCGCAATCCGATCGGCTGGCTGCTCCTGGCCATGGCCGTGCTCGACACCGAGGACCGCCTCGGCGCGGCGATCGCGGCCGATCTTCCTCAGCTGATCTCGGCGTCGATGCCGGTCGCGGTCGCGGTCGCGCTCAGTCAGCCGCTGCAACAGATGCTCTTCGGCCTGATCCCGATCATCCTGCTGCTGTTCCCGGACGGCAGGCTGCTCTCGCCTCGCTGGCGGCCCGCCGCCTTCGGGCCGCTCGCGCTCGTCGCGATCGCAGCCCTCGCGACGCTGCTCGCGGCCGGTCCGATCCGCCCGTTCGGCGCCGATGAGGTCGCGAAGCCCTTCGGGGTCGATGCCCTCGTACCGGTCGCGGAGATCCTGCGGGGTGTCAGTTTCTTTGCCTTCATCCTTGGCATCGTCGTCGGGGCCTGGAGCCTGCGCCGGCGCTACCGCAGCGGCGGCTCCGTGCAGCGGCAGCAGGTCAAATGGGTGGCCGCCTCGGCGTCGCTCATCGCGCTCTACTTCCTGACCCTCCTCGTCCTCGTCATCGTCCAGATGTTCTCCCCTGGCGTGTTCGCTGATCCCATCGTCTCGCCGATCCTGAATGCGTGGAATCTCGCTTCCGCCCTGTCGCTCCCGCTCGCGATCGCCGTCGCCATCCTCCGCTACCGCCTGTACGACATCGACCTGCTCATCAACCGCACGCTGGTGTACGGCGCGCTCAGCGCGGCGCTCGCGGCGACGTACTTCGGAGCGGTCGCCCTCCTCCAGTCCGCGCTGCGCCCGCTCACCGGCGGGTCCGAGTTCGCGGTCGCCGGCTCGACCCTGCTCGTCGTCGCGCTCTTCGCGCCGCTGCGCCGGCGCGTGCAGAACGTCGTCGATCGACGCTTCTACCGGTCGCGCTACGACGCCGCGCGCACGCTCGACGCGTTCGGCGCGCGCCTGCGCGACGAGGTGGAGCTTGACTCGGTGCGGGCCGACCTGCTCGGGGTGGTCGCAGACACCATGCGCCCGGCGCACGCGAGCCTGTGGCTGCGGGAGCGCGCGAGGTGACGAGTCGCCCGACGTCACGCGGAGTTGTTGAGCTTCCCCTCGGCCCGCCTGGCCGGCCGTTCGTCGGGCATCTGCCTGACCTCCGCCGCGATCTGCTCGGCTTCTTCACGCGCTGCGCCCGGGAGCATGGCGACGTCGTGCCGCTGCGCTTTGGCCCGAGGCGGGCGATCCTGTTCAATCACCCGGCGCACATCGAGGAGATACTCATCACGCGGCATCGGGACTTCGTGAAGAGCGATGCTTTCCGTATCCTGTCGCGCGTCGTCGGCCAGGGCCTGGTGACGAGCGAGGGCGAGGTCTGGCTCCGGCAGCGGCGTCGCTGCTCGGCCGCGAGGCCGTGCGCGACACCCAGATCGGCGGCTACCGCATCGCGCGACACGATCGTGATCAGCCCGTGGACGGTGCACCGTGACGGCCGCTGGTTCGAGCGGCCGGAGGAATTCCGCCCCGAGCGCTGGACGCCGCGGCTCGCGGCGGCGTTGCCCAAGTTCGCGTACTTCCCGTTCGGCGGCGGGCCGCGCGGCTGCGTTGGCGCGGGTTTCGCGAAGATGGAGGCGACGATCCTGCTGTCGCTCATCGCCAAGCGCTTCCGCCTGGAGCTCATGCCGGATCAGGAAGTCGTACCCGAGCCCTCCATCACGCTGCGGCCGAAGTACGGCCTGCGCATGCGCCTGCGGGAGCGTGCGGGATGAGGCCGTCGGCGGCGATCGCGATCGGCGTCATCGCGGCGGTCGCGAATGCGGCTGATCTCCTGTTCCTCGATTACTTCGGGGCCCTCATCGTGCTCCCGTACGCCCTGGGGTCGTTCGCCGGCGTGGGGCTCGTCCTGGCGCTCCTCCGTCCAGGCCACGCGGTCGGCTGGCTCTTCCTCGTCGGCGGATGCTGCTTCGCCCTGTGGTTGACGCTCGGCGCATACGGCTGGCGCGCCCTTGTCGACGCGCCGGCGGCGCTCCCGGCCGGCGAGCTGGCGGTCTGGATCGGCTCGTGGGTCCTGGTCCCAGCGTTCGGGTCTGTCCTCGTCGGGATGCTGCTCTTTCCCACCGGTCGACTCCCGTCGCGGCGCTGGGTACCGATCCTTGTCGCGGTGATCGCGGCGCTCGCAGCGGCGACGATCACGGAGGCCTTCGCGCCCGAGCCGATCCCGCTGCCGGCTCCGTTCGGCGAGCCGGGAGCAGTGCGCCCCGATCGGGCCACGCTCCCGAATCCCTTTGGAGTAGGCGGGGTACTTGGTGACGCGCTGCTGGCATCCAAGTCGTTCCCCACGCAGCTGCCGGTCCTGCTCATCGTCATTGCCGCGCTCAGCCTCCGGTTCGCGCGGTCGTCGGGTGCCGAGCGGCTGCAGCTCAAGTGGTTCCTCTACGCCGCGAGCACATCGCTCGCCTTGATCATCGCCGCCCTCTTGGGGCCCAAGGGCGCCTTCGCCGACCTCGCGTGGGCGTCGGGCGTTGTCGCGCTGGGACTCGTTCCGGCCGCGGTCGGCGTCGCCATCCTCCGCTACCGCCTGTACGACATCGACGTCCTCATCAATCGCACGCTGGTCTACGCCGCGACGAGTGCGGGTCTCATCGTGACCTACGCCGTTTCTGTGATCCTGCTCGGCTCGGCGCTGCGCCCGCTCACCGGTTCGGGTGACCTCGCGATCGCCGGATCGACGCTGCTCGTCGTGGCGCTCTTCCAGCCGCTCCGGTCGCGCGTCCGTGGAACGGTCGATCGCCGCTTCTACCGTTCCCGCTACGACGCCGTGCGCACGCTCGACGCCTTCGGCGCGCGACTGCGCGACGAGGTCGACCTCGACGCGGTGCGCGCGGACCTGCTCGATGTCGTGCGCGACACCGTCCGACCGGCGCACGCGAGCGTGTGGCTGCGCGAGAGCGGCCGATGACGGCCTCGCTCGCGCCGCACGGGTCACTCGAGGCCCCAGCCACCGGGGTCAGGCTCGAGTCGATCCTGGCCGACGCCGTACAGCGCCAGCAGCCAGACATCGCCGATCGGCTCGCGTCGGCGGTGCGCGTAGTGGGCGACGTAGCGCAGGCGGCGGAAGATCAGCTCGCGGACCACGATCCGATCGTTCTGCTGGACGATCGGCCCCGAAGCGGGGAAGGCTGCCAGGCGCTGGATGATCTCTCGGACGCCCGCGAGGAGGTTCTCGATACGTTCCGGCTGGCCTTGTGCCGCGAGCCAGGCTCGGTGGCGTCGGACGTCCTGAACGAAGCTCTGGTGGAGGCGGACGCGCCGCCGCCGCACTCAGCCGGCTCGTGCGGCGCGCGCGCGGGCGCGTCGAACGGCAGCGGCGTGGCCGGACGTCAGGTCGTCGAGCGAGGACTCGCGGGCGGTCCCGTCGAGGATCGTCTCCGCGATCGCCCAGGACCGGGCGCGTTGCCACTCCTGGGCGCGGGAGAGCCGTTCCTCCTCGTCGAGCTCGTTGAGTCGAGCGATCGCGAGCGCGCGGAAGCCGGTCGCGAGAGGCACTCCGGTCCTCTCCGCGTACCGCCTGAGACGCGCCCTGATCGTCGGGTCGACCGGGACGCTCAGCGGAACGCTTTTCCGCCCCGCGGGGCGGCGCACGGCACGGGCCATCCGGTTCCTCCTGTAGTGGATAGTCATACACGAGGCTATCACGAGAGCCAGGCGGTCGGGCGATCAGAGTCGGTCTGCCCGGCGCACGCGAGCGTCTCGCTGCGGAGCGGCGGCCGGTGACGGTGCTCATCGCCTGGGTGAGCGGGGTCATCGGCATGGCGCTCGCCCTCGCGGTCCTCGTCTTCGGGACATCGGTCGCGGTGGCCGGATCTCTCTACGTGGCGGTACCTGTAGCCCTCGCGACAGTCGCCTATGCGACGGTGTCCGTGGCGATCGCGCTGCTCCGCCCGGAGAACCGGCTGCACTGGCTCACCCGGCTTCTCTCGATCGCCGGGCCGGCGCTGGCACTGTCGCTGATGGCAAGAGATATCGGTGAGGCCTCGGTCCGCGACCTTGCCACATTCTCGCTCGGACCCGTCTTCCGCTGGATCGGGGGCTGGCTCTTCTACCTGCCCATCGGCGTGCAGCTCACGCTGCTGCCCCTCCTCTTCCCGACCGGAAGCCCGCCGAGCGCGCGCTGGCGCCCGCTGGGCTGGTACGCCGCGGCGATCATCCTGAGCCTCATGTTGGTCTCGGTCCTGCGTCCCCCGCCGGGCGGCCCGGAGCCAGGCTTCGACCCGTTCGGCGTGGGGGGTCCGGTCGGGGACCTGCTCACCGCCCTGCGGGAGCCGCTGCACATCGCTCTGCTCTCCGCGGTGCTGGGCTGCGTCGCCTCCGTGGTCGTCCGCTTCCGGCGCGCGCACGGCATCGAGCGCCAGCAGATGAAGTGGTTCGTCTCCGCCGCCGCGCTCGGCATCCTGGGTCCGCTGCTCAGCGTCGTCAACGGACTCCTGGTCACCGTCGCCGGGCTGCCGAACGACAATCCGCTCGGGATCGTCGCCGGTCTCGGCTTCCTCGTCAGCTTCGTCCTGGTGCCCGTCGCCGTCGGCATCGCGATCCTGCGCTACCGGCTCTACGACATCGACGTGCTCATCAACCGCACGCTCATCTACGGCGCGCTCACCGCGGCGCTCGCCGCGACGTACTTCGGCGCTGTCGCCCTGCTCCAGACCGCGCTGCGGCCGTTCACCTCGGGCAATGACCTCGCTGTGGCCGGCTCGACCCTGGCCGTCGTCGTGTTGTTCCATCCCGTGCGCCGGTTGATCCAGACCGCGGTGGACCGCCGCTTCTCCCGCTCGCGCTATGACGCGGCGCGCACGCTCGATGCGTTCGGCGCCCGCCTGCGCGACGAGGTCGACCTCGACTCGGTGCGCGCGGACCTCCTCGACGTCGTCGGCACGACGCT
>CAZTAI010000135.1:0-5024 GCA_964611555.1 uncultured Chloroflexota bacterium
CCCACCTTGAGGATCCCGAGCGCGCGCTTGGGCGGCTTGTTCAGCCGGCTTCGCAGCCGGCTGGCGAGGGCCTCCGGCGCGATAGGGACCTCGAGAACGAGGTCCTCGCCGATGATCCCGCGCGAAGCCGGGCTGGCCACGCGGTCACGCTAAAGGAGAAGGCCCCGCCGAAGCGGAGCCCTCCCCAGAACGTGTGTGAGCCCGCGGGTCAGCCGATGAACTGCCGGAGCCACGGCTCGGCGAAGTAGATGACGAACGCGGCCGTGGTGATCCACATCGGGGTGGAGACGTCGCGGCTCTTGCCACCGATCGCCTTCAGCACGGCGTAGGCGACGAAGCCCGCGCCGATCCCGTTGGTGATCGAGTAGGTCAGCGGCATGAGGAAGACTGTGAGCAGGACGGCGAAGCCGGTCGCGAAGTCGATGTCGCCGAGCTTGTTCAGGTCCAGTACCGGCCGGAACATGAACCAGCCCACGAGCATGAGAGCCGGTGCCGTCGCCTGCGCGGGGACGATCCCGGCGATGGGCGCGAGGAAGATCGCGAGCAGGAAGAGGATCGAGGTGACCAGGCTCGCGAGCCCGGTCCGTGCGCCCTCGGCCACGCCCGCTCCGGATTCGATGTATGTCGTGTTGCTCGAGGTGCCGAAGATCCCGCCGAACATCGCGCCGAGGGAGTCGACCCAGAAGACCCGGTCCGCGCGGTCGATCCTCCCGTCTGGCCTGAGCCAGCCGCCCTCAGACGCGACGGAGTACACGGTGCCGGCCGTGTCGAAGAAGTCGGAGAGCATGATGCTGAAGATCACCAGGAGCGCGGCCGCGAGGCCGAGCGTCCCGAAGACCTCGAAGTTGAGACCCTGCCCGATGGTCGAGAAGTCGGGTGTGGCCACGAGGCTCTGCGGCATGACGGCCACACCGGGGAAGTCCCGGTAGGTGGCTCCGCCGTTCGCCGCGTTGACGGCGACCGCGACTATGGTGCCGCCGATGATCCCGAGGAGCAGGCTGCCCTTCACGCCGCGCGCGTAAAGCGCGCCGGTGATGAGCAGTCCCGCGATGGTGACGATGCTGGTCGCGCTCGCGAAGTTGCCAAGGCCGATCGGGGCCGAAGGGTTGCCGGTCGCGACCGCGAGGCCGCCGTTGAACACGCCGATCGCGAAGATGAACGCGCCGATGCCCGCGCCGATCCCCATCTTGAGCGCGAGAGGGACCGCGTCGAGCAAGAGTCGGCGTACGCCGACCGCCATGAGAGCGGTGATCGCGAGTCCTTCCAGGAAGATCACGCCCATGGCCGCCTGCCACGAGAGGCCGGCGCCCTGGACCAGCTGGAATGCGACCACTGCGTTGATGCCGAGGCCTGCCGCGCCGGCGTATGGATAGTTGGCCCAGAGGGCCATCGCGCCGGTGAACAGTGCTGCCATGAGCGCGGTCGCCGCGACGACCGCCGGGAACGGAACGCCTGCCTGGGACAAGATCACGGCGTTGACGACCAGGATGTAGGACATGACGAGGAACGTCGTCGCGCCGCCGCGGATCTCGGTGCCGATGGTCGAGCCGCGCTCGGTGACCCGGAAGTAGCGGTCGAGGGTGCTCGCACCGCGCGCCGCTGTGGCGGATCGTGCTGCCATGCGCTGTTTCCCCTTCCCCATTGCTCACACCGACTGGCGAAGAAGGCGCGGCGACAAGCCGAGGAAGCGAGCGCAGTCTACGACTACTAGGAGGGAAGCCGCGACCGCTGGAGGGCGCGAGGCGCTAGTTGAGCCGGCGGATGTCGCCGTGCATGGCCGAGTGCAGGGCACCGTGCGCGATGTAGTACGCGACGATGGCCTCCTTCAGCTCGAGCTCGAGGGCGGTCCGGTCGGCGACGGCCAGGCGCGTTGCTTCCGCGTACACCTGCCGTGCGATCTGGTACTCCCAGCGCTTGTAGGCGCACTCGCGCTGGAGGATGCGGAGAGCTGTCACGGGAACGCTCTTATTGCAAGCGTGATGCCGCGCCGCCGTTACATGCCTCGTGGGTTCAAGCCCTTGGAGCGAGCTTCCGCAGATCCGGGAGCATCTCCACAACGGCGGCGGCGACACGAACGGCGTTGGGAGCGGGCAGCATCACGATCTGCTCGGTGAAGCCCTGCTGCAAGCGGCGCCCGCAGATCTCGAGCAGCACGCCGCGGTCCTTCCCGTCCCACGGCAGCTGAACCGACCGCCGGATCGTTGTTGGGTCGCGGCCGATCGCAGCGCACGCTTCATCCAGTCTCTCGCTGAGCTCGACGATCCCCTCCTTGGCGCTCGGGTCGGAGGACGTGCGCACGGCGCCAGCGCCATTCCAGACGTCGGCGTGACGCGCGGTCAGCTTGAGCAGCTGGTCGCCGCCAGCGCCGATCCAGATCGGCGGGTGCGGCCTCTGGACCGGCTTCGGGTTCGAGATAGCGTCGCTCAGCTTGTAGTAGCGCCCGTCGAAAGTGGTGCGCTCCTCGGTCCAGAGCATCTTCAGCACCCGGAGCGACTCGCTCAGCCGGCCGACGCGATGGTCGAGGCCGCCGATGTCGTACATCTTGTGCTCGACCTCGGCCCAGGCCGCGCCGATGCCGAACTCGAGCCGGCCGCCGGACAGGTGATCAACGGTCACGGCGATCTTCGCCAGCATCCAAGGCTGGCGGTAGGTGTTGCCGGTGACCATGCAGCCGATCCGCACGCGCTTCGTCGCGACCGCCATGGCCGCTTGGAGCGACCAGCCTTCGAAGACCGGCCGATCTGGCCCGCCCTCGCCGATCGCCGCCACGTGATCGAAGCACCAGACGTGGTCGAGACCGCCGTCGTCGGCAATTCGCCAGACGTCGCGAAGGGCGGCCGCGGTCGTGTCCTGGCCCGCGAGCTTCACGCCGATCCGGAACGGGTGGCCCATCGCGCCGAACGTAGCCGAGATCGGCGCCAGGCGCGATCCGCGCCTAGTCTGGGCCGCGGATGAGCACCGAGGTACTCCTGCGCCTCAGCGGCCTCACCTGAAGCTCGGCACCGGGCCTCGGCTGAGGCTCGCGTCTCGCGCCCGTGCTGGCGCGTCTAGAGGCTGAGCCAGGCGTCGAGTCTGCGGAGGTGGACCGCCGCGGCGAGCTGATGCACGTTCGCGTCGGATCCGCCGGCGATGTGAGCCGCATCATCGACCGGCTTCACGAAATGGGGTTCGCGGCCGAGCCGATCCCCGACGCGGAGATCGCCGCGCAGGACTGGTACGGACCCGACCGAGTCGGCGAGCTTTCGCGAGAAGAGGCCCACGCCATCGCCAAGCGCGTGGTGCCGCGACTCGCGGAGGAGGGGCACATCGAGGCCGGCGAGGTCGAAGGTCTGTCGCGGACCGTCGCCGCTGCGCTCCACGCCTGGTTCCTCACCCGCGACCCGGCCACGAGCGGATCCGCGGAGGTCTCGCGCTCAGCCTGTCGCCGAGCCGTCGAGGACGCTGCGCGGGCTCGGATCGGGAACGAGCGCGCGGCGGTCCTCGGCAAGGCCATCGAGGCGGACCTCGCGTCGCGCTCCGCCTTCAAGGCGTAGCCGCCAGACGCGCGCGACAGTACGTCGCCCGTCCGGGTGAGTGAGATGACGCCAAGAACGTGTGACGTGCGCCCAGGCGGAGGCTGCTAGGTCTGACCAGCGAGCGCCACGATCGCCGCCACGAGCTCCGGGAGGTCGATCGGCTTCGCCAGGTACCGCTGGAAGCCGGCGGCCATCACGCGCTCGCGGTCCCTGGTGCTCGCTGACGCCGTCAGCGCGATCGCGGGGATCGACCCTCCGTGCGCGAGATCCAGGGCCCGGACGCTGCGAATGAAGTCATAGCCGTCGCGCCCGGGGATGGCGAGGTCGCTCAACAAGACATCCGGCCTCGCACGCTCGATCTCGCTCAGCGCGGCCGCGACCGTGGCGAAGGCCGTCACCACACCGCCGCTCTCCTCCAGCATCATCGTGATCACCTCCCGCGCGTCGGCATCGTCTTCGACGATGAGCACGTGCCGTCCCGCGAGATCCTGTCTCCGATCGGACGCTGCGGCCGTATCCGGCACCTCATCCGCCTCCGGGCGTTCAACGTTCAGCGGCAGCGTCACAGTGAAGGTCGCCCCGTCGCCTAGCCCGGCGCTCGCGGCAACCAGAGACCCGCCGTGCAGCTCCGCCAGATGTCGGGCGATCCCGAGCCCGAGCCCGAGGCCACCCTGGCTGCTTTTACGAGGATCGGTGCCGAACGGAGCGAAGATCTGCGGCAGCTGGTCGGACGAGAACCCTGCGCCCGTGTCGCTCACCTGTATCTCGACCTCGGAGCCACGGTGGGCGATCCGTACCTCGATCCGGCCCCCGCTGGGCGTGAACTTCATCGCGTTGGAGACTAGGTTGCCGACGATCTGCTGCACACGTGCGGCGTCGCCCTGGATCGAGTTGGCGCCATCCTCGTTCGATAGCACAAGCCGGATACTCTTCGCCTCGGCCGCCGGACGCAGATTCTCGATCACCTTCTCGACCGCTGACGCGACCAGCATGGGCGCGCGATCGAGCTGCAGCACGCCGGCGGTGATCCGCGAGACATCGAGCAGATCTTCGATGAGCCGAGCCTGCAGGACGGTGTTGCGCTCGATCGCCTCCAGCGCCCGCTCAGTGTTAGCCGTGGAGAGATGCCGAGACTGGAGCATCCTGACCCAGCCCAGCATCGATTGAAGCGGGCTGCGCAGCTCATGCGACAGGACCGCGAGGAATCGGTCCTTCGCCTGCGTCGCCTGTTCGGCCGCCGCGCGCAGCGCCTGCTCTCGCTCGTTCGTTTCCTGGAGCACCTGCTCGAAGCGTTTGCGCTCGGTAACGTCGCGCGCAGCGGCGAACACACCTTGCAGCGTCCGATCTCGGTCGTAGAAGGTGGTCGCGTTGTAGGACACGACTGTTGTCGTGCCGTCCCTGGAGAGCGCGGTGAGCTCGTAGTTGGTGACCTTCTTCTCGCTCAGCACCAGCTTGATGGCCGCCTCGGCCCGCTCCGGATCGGTGAAGTAGTTCTTGAACGGCGCACCG
>CAZTAI010000136.1:0-5000 GCA_964611555.1 uncultured Chloroflexota bacterium
GCCCGGGTTCGGGATCATCTCCGAAGTGCTCCCGGTCTTCTCGCGCAAGCCGATCTTCGGCTACAAGATGATCGCGTACTCGTCGGTCGCGATCGGCTTCCTGTCGTTCTCCGTCTTCGTGCACCACATGTTCGTCGCTGGCATCGACATGCCGCTGCAGACGTTCTTCATGGCCTCGACGATGCTCATCGCGGTCCCGACGGGCGTGAAGATCTTCAGCTGGCTCGGCACGCTCTGGGCCGGGTCGCTCCGCTTCAAGACGCCGATGCTCTTCGCGATGGGCTTCCTCGCGACGTTCACCATCGGCGGCATCTCCGGCGTCTTCCTTGGGTCCGTGCCGGTCGACTTCCAGCTCTCGGATACCTACTACGTCGTCGCGCATATCCACTACGTCCTGATGGGCGGCGCGATGTTCACGGTGTTCGCCGGGCTCTATTACTGGATGCCCAAGATCACCGGGCGGATGCTGTCCGAGCGCCTCGGGCAGATCCACTTCTTCCTGCTCTTCATCGGCTTCAACATGACCTTCTTCGTGCAGCACCAGCTGGGGCTCGAGGGCATGCCGCGCCGCACGTATCACTACCCGCAGTCGCCCGAGTGGGCGGGACTGAACCTCGTCTCGACGATCGGCTCGTACATCATCGCCATCTCGGTGATGTTCTTCCTGTGGAACTTCTTCTACTCCATCGTGCTCAAGCAGGGGAAGATCGCCGGCGACGACCCGTGGCAGGGCGACACCCTCGAGTGGGCCACGTCCTCGCCACCGCCCGCCTACAACTTCGCCCGCATCCCGGCCGTCCACAGCGCCCGGCCACTCAAAGAAGACGTCACACACGCCTAGCGGCGCGTACCGCGCGCTGGTCGCATCCACACTCGTCGCGACGCTCCTCGTCGTGATCTGGGGCGGCATCGTGCGCGTGACCGGATCCGGCCTGGGCTGTCCCGACTGGCCGCTCTGCCACGGCCAGTTCCTGCCGTCGCTCGATCTCGCGACGCGCATCGAGTGGACCCACCGGCTCCTCGCGCTTCTCTCGGGCGTCGGCGTCGCGGGAGTGGCGCTCTGGACCCTCGCCCGCTATCGAGCCCGGCGCACGCTCCTGGGGCTCACGCTTCTCGCCGGGATCCTGTTCCTGCTGCAGGCCGTCATCGGCGCGGTAGTCGTGCTGCTCGAGCTGCCGCACACCTGGGTGACCGCGCATCTCGCGAACGCGGAGATCCTCCTCGCCGTCCTCACGGTGCTCGCGGTGGTGGTGTGGTGGCCGGACCTCGTCCGCCTCTCGCGGCCCGACGCCGCGGCGTGGCTCAGCCTCTCCGCGGCCATCGGCACCTTCGCCCTGATCCTCACGGGCGCGTACGTCCGCGGTGACGGAGCGACGTCGGCGTGCATCGCGTGGCCGCTGTGCACTCCGGAGAGCCCGCTGGGTGGCGATCCGGCGCAGATCGTCCACATGCTCCACCGGTACGCGGTCGTCGCGGTCGGTGCGGTCATCGTGCTCGCGGCCGTCGCCGCATGGCGACGACAGGACCGGCATCCGGCGCTCCGGCCCCTCGCGGGCCTGACACTCGTGCTCTTCGCGGCGCAGGTGGCGGTCGGCGCGGCGAACCCGCTCACCGGCTTCTCCGGCTGGGCACTCGGTGCGCATCCGGCCATCGCTTCCGTTCTCTGGTGCGCCGTGGTCGGCCTGGCCGCGGTGCAGTGGCGGACGGCGGTGCCGTCGGGCGCACGGACCGCGCGCGACATGATCGCGCTGACCAAGCCGGCGATCATGTCCCTGCTCCTGCTCACCGCGTTCGGCGGGATGTTCCTCGCGGCACGCGGCGTTCCGCCGCTCGGCGTGCTGCTGGCGGTACTTGTCGGCGGCGCCTGCGCGAGCGGCGGCGCGTCCGCGCTCAATCACTACTTCGACCGCGACCTCGACGAGCTCATGCGCCGCACGCGCCACCGGCCACTGCCGGCGCACCGCGTCTCCACGCGCCTCGCGATCGGGCTGGGGATCGCGCTGAACCTGATCGCGTTCGTGGTCCTCTGGCTCGGCGCCAACCTGCTGGCCGCGCTCCTCGCCGTGTCGGGGACGCTCTTCTACATCCTCGTCTACACGCTGTGGCTGAAGCGGACGACATCTCAGAACATCGTCATCGGTGGCGCGGCCGGCGCCGTGCCTCCGCTCGTCGGCTGGGCAGCGGTCACCGGAACGCTCGACCTGCCGGCCTGGCTCCTGTTCGCCATCGTCTTCTTCTGGACGCCGGCGCACTTCTGGGCGCTGGCGCTGCTCATCCGGGACGACTACGAGCGCGCGAAGGTCCCGATGCTCCCGCTGGTGCGCGGCGACCGTGCGACGGTGTGGTCGATCCTCGCCTACGCGGTGAGCCTCGTCCCGCTCACGGTCCTGCTGTTCGTCGTCCGCGCGACCGGGCTCGTCTTCCTGATCGTCGCGCTGGCGCTCGGCGTCGCGTTCGTCTGGCGCGCCATGCGGCTGGTCGAGGCGAGTGAGACGCAGCGGCGGACCGAGGCCCGCCGCACGTACCTGTTCTCGCTGGCCTACCTGGCCCTGCTATTCGTGGCCGTCATGGTCGACCCGCTGATACGCCTCTAGCTCTCGGCGTCACGCTCGCCGCCGCGTCGGCGCTCTACCTGGTGGGCGCGAGCCGCACCCGCGTGGCGGGCCACGCATGGCCGTGGTGGCGGACCGCTCTCTTCCTCCTCGGTGTCGTCGCGATCGTGGCAGCCCTGGCCAGCCCGATCGACGCTCTCGCTCACGACCTCTTCAGCCTCCACATGGTCCAGCACATGCTCCTTGTGACCGTCGGCGCGCCGCTCTTGCTCCTCGGTGCGCCCGTACGTCCAGTCCTTCGCGGTCTTCCGCTCTCGATACGCCGCTCCGTCGTCCGTCCGCTCGCGCGGAACCGGGTCGTGCGCGCCGCCGTCCATCTCCTGCGCCATCCGCTGGTCGCGGGCGGCCTGTACGTCGGCGGGCTCTACTTCTGGCACGTCCCGGCCCTCTACGACGCCGCGGTCGCCGATCCCGTGATCCATGTGACCGAGCACCTGTGGTTCACGACCACAGCGCTCCTCTTCTGGAGCGTGGTCATCGACCCGATCCCGTTCCGCGCGACGCTGCCGTACTCGGCGCGCATCTTCTACCTGCTTCTCGCCGGCGCGGCGCAGAACACGATCCTGGGTGGGATCCTCGCGTTCTCGACGCGACTGCTGTACAGCTCATACGCGCAAGGTCAGCCGGAGCGCTACGGCATCGACGCGGTCACCGACCAGCGCATCGGCGGCGCCATCATGTGGGTGCCGGGCGACCTGATCTTCCTCGGAGCGGCGTCCGCGGCGTTCTTCATGTGGCTGGCCGAGGAGGAACGGGAGCAGCGCGCGCGGGAGAGGCGCGCCTAGCGCGCTATTTGCGCGTGATCAGGAACTGCGAGATCGCCCTGACCGTCTCGGCATCCAGGTTCAGATCCGGCATGGCCGTCCCGGGCTTCTCCTGTTGGGGGTTCGCGATCCAGCGCTCCAGGTTCTCGAGGCTCATCGGTAGTACCCCGGCGATCTGCGGGCGCGACGCGACGTTCGTGAGATCGGGCGCGCCGGGGAATCTCCCGGCGGTGAGGCCTCGGATCGTGTGACACCCCGCGCACGCCAGCGTCCGGAAGAGCTCCCGGCCCTGCTGGGTCGCGGGGTCCAGGAGGATGTTGGCCTCCGCCACGGCGCTCTGTGCCCAGGCCGCGTACTCGTTCTGCGGGTGCACGACCACGTTGATGAGCATGTCGGCGTGACCGTCGCCGCAGAACTCGTAGCACTGACCCTTGAACTCGCCAACGCGGTCGGACTCGAGCCAGAGCCGCGTTATTCGGCCCGGCACGGCGTCGATCTTGCCACCAAGGTTCGGGACACTGAAGGAATGGATCACGTCCTCCGACGTGATCTCGAGCGCCACCTTCGTGTTCACCGGGATGTCCAGGCGCTCGGCGGTGAGGAGCGCCTTGTTCTCCCTGGTGCGGAACATCGGGTCATCCGGGTACTGGAACTCGAACGTCCATTGCCGCGCGTGCACCTTGATGGTCATGTCGGCGTTGGTCTGCACGTCGCTCAGGACCAGGAGGCGCTGGAACGAGAGGACCGTGAAGGTCACGACCATGATCGTGGGGATGACCGTCCACGCCAGCTCGAGCATGTTGTGGCCGTGCATCTGGTGCGCCGTATGGCCCGGGCGCTCGCGGAACCTGATCCCCGAGTAGACGAGCGCGCCGAGGACGATGGCGAGCACCACGGCCGCCGCGGCGAACATGATCCAGTAGAGGGGCACGATCTCGCGGGCAACGGGTCCCGCGGGGTCGTTGACCCAAGGCAGCACGGGCATGCGCGGCAAGACTAGGACAGATATCGTTCCTCGTCGTGGCCGAGCACCACGGGGGGGCGCCTACATCGACCGGTGACGAGGAGATCCATCTCCCGTCCCCGACGGTCGCGCCGGCGATCATCGGGCTCGGCGTGACGCTCCTGTCCTTCGGCATCCTCTTTGGGCTCCCGCTCGTCATCGCCGGAGCGCTCTTCATTACCCTGGGCCTCGCGATCTGGCTGATCAACGACGCGCGCGAATTCGAGCGCACCGGTGAGCACGGAGGCCATCACTAATGGAGGCGACCGAGCGGACCATCGTCCGCGGCCGCCGCCAGACGCCCTCCGAGGCGCGCCTTCCGGCGAACGAGACCGGCCTGGAGGTCCAGCCCAGCCGCTTCAGCGCCGGGATGTGGGCGGTCATCCTGTTCGTCTCGTCGGAGGCGATGTTCTTCAGCGCTCTCTTCACGACGTACTTCTACCTGCACGCCCGCGTCACGGAGTGGGAGCCGATCTTCGAGCGCTGCGTCTCGCTCGAGTGCGAGAAGCCCACGTGGCAGTCAGTCACGGATGTGGGGGGGCTGGCGGTCCCGCTGATCCTCATCAACACCGTGGTCCTGGTCAGCTCGAGCGTGACGATGCAGCTCGCGGTCAACGCGAT
>CAZTAI010000137.1:0-4987 GCA_964611555.1 uncultured Chloroflexota bacterium
GTTCGGCGGCTGCGCGCAGATTGGCGGCATGCTCGGAGGCGTCACCCCGGAGCGCGAGAGTGCGCTGCGCGATTACGGATTCAATCTCGGCGTCGCGTTTCAGCTCGTCGACGACCTGCTCGACTACACGGCGGACCAGGCCGCGCTGGGCAAGCCCATTGGCGGGGACCTGCGTGAAGGCAAGGTCACCCTGCCGGTCATTTTTCTCCTGCAGCGCGGGGGGGAGGAAGCGGACCGGCTGGTTCGCTCGGTCGTGCAGGAGCGCGCGGTCTCTCCCGAGCAGTGGCGCGATATCCTGGCGCTGCTGCGCGAGCATCGCGCGACCGACCTCGCTTACGAGCGCGCCGTCGAGTATGCCAACCGCGCGAAGCTCTGTCTCGCCGCGTTCCCGCCGAGCCGCGAGCGGGACGCGCTGATGGCGCTGCCGGATTACGTGCTCGCGAGGGATCGGTAGGCTTTTCGGATCCAGGCTTTGGGCTTTAGGCTGTAGTGCTTTCAAGAAATCTGCCCAAAGCCTAGAGCCTAGAGCCTGGAGCCTAGAGCGCCGATCCAAGAGCCTCACCTCTCGATGGACCCCCTCACTCGCATCAACCAGCTCCGACAGGAGATCCGCCACCACGAGGAGCGGTATTACGTCCACAACGATCCCGAGATCGCCGACGACACGTTCGACGCGCTGATCAAGGAGCTCGAGGGGCTCGAGCGGGAGCACCCGGACCTCGTCACCCCTGATTCCCCCACGCAGCGCGTCGCCGGCCGGCCGGTCGAAAGCTTCGCGACGGCGGAGCACTTCGTGCCGATGCTCAGCCTCGATAACGCCTACAGCGAGGAAGAACTGCGCGCGTTCGACGAGCGCGTGCGAAAAGGGGCGGGACTGGGCGAGACGCCGGTCGCGTACGTCGCCGAGCTGAAGATCGACGGCCTGAGCATCGCGCTGACTTACGAAGACGGCCGTCTGGTGCGCGGCGCAACGCGCGGCGACGGCGTCCGCGGCGAAGAGGTCACGTCGAACGTGCGGACCATCCGCGCGATCCCGCTCGTGCTGCGGAACGGCCCGCCGGGACGCATCGAGGTCCGCGGCGAGGTCTTTCTGACTCGCACGGCGTTCGCCCGAATCAATCGAGAGCGCGAGGACTCCGGCGAGCCGCTCTTTGCGAACCCGAGGAACGCCGCGGCGGGCACGATGCGCAACCTCGATCCGGCGCTGGTGGCGCGTCGCCGGCTGGGCGCATACGTGTATCAGCTGGTTCTTCCGCGGTCTGTGGAGCTTCCGCAGTCTGCTCCATACACTGCGGAAGAGAACCCGGTCGGTGGACCCCCCACGCACTCCGACGCGCTCGCGAAGCTGCGGTCGTGGGGGCTGCCCGTTGAGCGGCATTTCCAGGCGTGCGCAGGCATCGACGCCGTCATCGCGTTCTGCCGGACGTGGGCCGAAGGCCGGCAGGAGCTCGAGTTCGGCACCGACGGCGTCGTGATCAAGGTCGACGACCTCTCGCTCCGCCAGCGCCTCGGGACCACGGCGAAGTTTCCGCGGTGGGCGACCGCCTTCAAGTTTCCGGCGCAGCAGGCGCACACCACACTGGTCCGCATCGACGTCAACGTCGGCCGCACCGGGGCGAATACCCCCTTCGCCGTCCTGGAGCCGGTCCTCCTCGCGGGCTCGACCATCTCGATGGCGACGCTCCACAACGCCGAAGACCTGGCGCGAAAGGATCTTCGCGAGGGAGACACCGTCATCATCGAAAAGGCGGGGGACGTGATCCCCAGGGTGGTCGCCCCCATCCTCAGCCTCAGACCCGCCGGCTCGGTGCCGTGGGTGATGCCGAAGACGTGCGCGGCGTGCGGGAGCGAGCTCGGGCGCGACGAGGACGAGGTCATCTGGCGCTGTGAGAACACGTCCTGCCCGGCGCGGCTGCGCCGAAGCCTCGAACACTTCGCGTCGCGCAGCGCCATGAACATCGAGGGACTGGGAGAGTCGCTCGTCGATCAGCTGATCGAGGCGGGGCTCGTGCGCGACTTCAGCGACCTCTATCACCTCGAGGCCTCGCAGCTCGAGAACCTCGTGGTGAGGCCGCGGGCGCCGCGCTCGGAGCGCGCGGTTCGGCGGAAGCTCGGCAAGGTCGGGCACAACGTCGCGCAGCAGCTCGCTCGCAGCAAGGACAACGACCTGTCCCGCCTGATTTACGCGCTCGGCATCCGGCACGTGGGCGAGAAGGCGGCCGCAACGCTCGCGCGCTACTTCCGCACCATGGAGCAGCTCCTCGATGCGCCGCTCGAAGCGCTGCAGACGGTGCCGGACGTGGGGCCGGTCGTCGCCGCCTCGGTCCGGGCGTTCGCCGGCGAACCGCACAACCGCGAGCTCGTGAAGAAGCTGGCCGCGGCCGGCGTCAACATCACGTCGCAGCAGCCGGAACCCGGGGAGTCCCCGACCGGCGCGCTCGCCGGCAAGACCTTCGTGTTGACCGGCACGCTCGAATCGATGACGAGGGACGAGGCCGCGGCGGCCATCGAGCGACTGGGGGGCCGGGTGGCCGGTTCGGTCAGCCGCAAGACCACGTATCTGGTGGCCGGCGCGGATGCAGGCAGCAAGCTCCAGAAGGCCCGGGATCTCGGAGTGACAACGCTCACCGAAGAGGAATTCAAGACGCTTATAATGTAGAAAGCCGCCGGCGAGCATCACGAAGCGCCTGCGAGCGAGCGGGAGCCGTCAGCCGCCGCGGAGGGCGGAAGCGCGAAGCGGCCAGCGGCCGGGGGTGGGGCCCCGGGCGCACTGAGAGAAGTGGGGCCCCGCGAGCATTAAATCATGTCCAAGCGTTTCACGTTCGTCACCGTCGCCCTCTCGACAGTCGTCGCGTTTCTCGTCGGGCTGATCATTGCCGGCGAGTTCACGCCCGCGCCGATCGTGTCGACCGCCCCCCGGGCCCTGGCGCCGCCGGGGAACGTGGTGCGGCCGGCTGGGCTGGCGAGCGGCCCGGCCGTGGTGAACTTTGCGGACGTGGCCGAGCGGATCAACGCGGCGGTCGTGAACGTGGACTCGACCTCGAAGGCCGCGGATCCCCGGGAGCCGCAGCGGTACTTCCGTCGTGGGGACGGACCGATGGACGGCCCGGCCCCCCGCGACCTCGAGACCCCGAGGCAGGGATCGGGCAGTGGCTTCCTGATCGACCGCGACGGCTACATTCTGACGAATCACCACCTCATCAACGCCGCCGAGCGAATCACCGTCACGCTCGCCGACGGCCGCGCGTTCCGCGCAGAGGTGGTCGGGACCGACCCGGCGATTGACGTCGCGCTCCTGCATATCGCGGGCAGCCACGACCTGCCTGAAGCGCCGCTCGGCAACTCCGACGAGCTGCGGGTCGGCGAATGGGTCTGCGCGATCGGCAACCCGCTCGGGTACGTCCACTCGGTCACGGTGGGGGTCGTGAGCTTCATCGGCCGGAAGCTCTTCGATCCGAGCCTGGACGACTACATCCAGACCGATGCGGCGATCAACTTCGGGAACAGCGGCGGGCCGCTCATCAACTCGCGCGGTGAGGTCATCGGGATCAACTCGGCGATCAGCCCGCGCGCGAGCAACATCGGGTTCGCGGTGCCGATCAATCAGGCCGTCGCGATCCTCGCGCAGCTCAAGGCGCACGGCCGCGTGGCGCGCGGCTACATGGGGGTGCTGCTCACCGACGTGACGCCGGCGCTCCAGCGATCGCTCGGCCTCGGCACCTCGCGCGGCGCGCTGGTGCAGGACGTGACCGGCGGGTCGCCGGCCGAGCGCGCGGGCGTGCGCGCCTACGACGTCATCCTCGACGTCGAAGGGCACGACATCGGCACCAACGAAGAGCTGATCCGCGACATCTCCGCGCGTCAGCCCGGTTCCGTCGCCCGGCTCGGCGTGATGCGCGACACCCGCCGCCTTACGCTCGCGGTGAAGCTCGCGGAACGCCCGGTACGGGATGATGCCGACAACCCGGACTCGATCGAGAGCCGCGTGCGGCCGCGGGCGCCGGAGCCTTCGGCCGACTTGCCGCTGGGCCTCGCGGTGCGTGAGCTGGACCGCGCGTTCGTGGGTCGCCTGGAGGTCCCGGAGAACGTACAGGGAGTGATTGTCTCGCGTGTCGACCCGACCGGCACGGCGTTCTCCGCTTCGATCCGCCGCGGCGTTGTCATCATGGAAATCAACCGCAAGCCGATCCGCTCCGTCGCCGACTACCGGCGCATCGTCTCGGCAGCCAGACCCGGCGACGTGCTCGCCCTCTACTACTACGACCCGACGCTCACGCAGCGCGCGCTGGTGACCGTCACTGTGGAATGAAATCACGGATTCTGGTCATCGACGACGAGGCGGAGATCCGCAAGTCGCTGCGGATGATTCTCGAGTACGAGGGGTACGACGTCCTCGAGGCCTCGAGCGGCGCGGAAGGGTTGGCGCTCGCCGAGCGGGAGACGCCCGACCTCGTGTTTCTGGACGTCAAGATGCCCGGCATGGACGGCCTCGAGGCGCTTCAGCGTCTGCAGACCTTTCGAGAGACTCTTCCCGTGGTCGTGATTTCCGGCCATGCCAGCAAGGAGGAGGTCGCCAGCTCGATCAAGCGCGGGGCGATCGACTTCATCGAGAAGCCGCTCGGCAGCGACCGCGTGTTAGTCACCGTGAAGAACGCCCTCGAGCACGAGCGGCTCGTCGACGAGAACAAGTCGCTGAAGCGCGCCGTCGAAGCGCGCCACCAGATGGTCGGCGAGGCGCAGCCGCTGCGGCAGGTGTGGGACGCGATCAAGCGGGCCGCGCCGACCAATGCGACCGTGCTGCTGCTCGGCGAAAGCGGGTCGGGCAAGGAGCTCGTCGCCCGCTCGATCCACCGGAACAGTCTGCGGAGCCGCGAGCGCTTCGTGCAGGT
The DNA here is from genome assembly GCA_964611555.1 of uncultured Chloroflexota bacterium. Lineage (GTDB taxonomy): Bacteria > Chloroflexota > Limnocylindria > P2-11E > P2-11E > GWC2-70-10. The sequence continues at coordinate 4,890 of CAZTAI010000137.1, forward strand.
CAACTGCGCGGCGATTCCCGAGGAGCTGATCGAGTCGGAGCTGTTCGGACACGAGAAAGGCTCGTTCACCGGCGCCGCCGAGAAACAGATCGGGAAGT
>CAZTAI010000138.1:0-4930 GCA_964611555.1 uncultured Chloroflexota bacterium
AGTGGACCTGCCCGATGCATCCGGAGATCGTCCGCGACGCGCCGGGCAACTGCCCGATCTGCGGCATGGCGCTTGAGCCTCGATCGGGCATCGCCGAAGACGGTGAAGAGAACGCCGAGCTCCGCGACATGACGCGGCGCTTCTGGGTATCGGTCGTGCTCTCGATCCCTGTCGTCGCCCTCGGGATGGCGGAGTTCCTGCCGGGCCAGCCGCTCGCGCAGCTTCTTCCGTCGCGCGCCGCCACGCTCGTCGCGCTCGTGCTCGCGAGCCCGGTCTGCCTGTGGGCGGCCTGGCCCTTCTACGTGCGCGCGGTTCAGTCGGTCGCCAACCGTAGCCTGAACATGTTCACGCTCATCGGCCTCGGCGTCTCCGTCGCTTTCGGCTACAGCGTCGTGGCGGCACTCTTCCCCGGGGTCTTCCCGGCGTCGTTCCGCGGCTCGGATGGCGGCGTGAGTGTCTACTTCGAGGCCGCCACGGTCATCGTGACCCTCATCCTCCTCGGACAGGTCCTCGAGCTGCGCGCGCGGAGCACGACGGGTGCCGCGATCCGGCAGCTCCTCGGACTCGCGCCGAAGACGGCGCGCCGGCTCGGCGATGACGGCGGCGAGGAGGACGTGCCGCTTGATGCCGTGCAGGTCGGTGATCGCTTGCGGGTCCGCCCTGGCGAGCGTGTCCCGGTCGACGGGGTCGTGCTCGAAGGCGCGAGCGCCGTGGACGAGTCGATGATCAGCGGCGAGCCGATCCCTGTCGAGAAGCAGGCCGGGGACGCCGTCGTCGGCGCGACGATCAACGGCACGGGCTCGCTCGTCATGCGCGCTGAGAAAGTCGGCGCCGAGACGCTCCTGGCCCGCATCGTCGCGATGGTCACCGAGGCGCAGCGCAGCCGCGCTCCGATTCAGAAGCTCGCCGACGTCGTCTCCGGTTACTTCGTCCCGCTCGTCGTCGCCATAGCCGTTCTGACCTTCGCGGTGTGGGCGCTGGTTGGTCCGGAGCCGCGCATGGCCCACGCGCTTGTCAACGCCGTGGCCGTGCTCGTCATCGCCTGCCCCTGCGCGCTTGGTCTCGCCACCCCGATGTCGATCATGGTCGCCACCGGCAAGGCTGCGACCCTCGGCGTGCTCTTCCGCAACGCCGAGGCGATCGAGGTCCTGCGCAAGGTCGACACCCTCGTCGTGGACAAAACCGGCACGCTCACAGAAGGGAAACCAAAGCTCGTGAGCATCGTCGCTACGCCAGGCGTCGATGAGCGGGATCTACTCCGGCTCGCCGCCACGCTCGAGCGCGCCAGCGAGCATCCGCTCGCCGCGGCGATCGTCAGCGGAACCGAGGAGCGCGGGATCGCATTGGCGAACGCCTCCGGGTTCGAGGCGCTGTCCGGTAAGGGAGTGCGCGGGGCGGTGGACGGCCGTGCCGTCGCCCTGGGAAACCATGCGCTGATGAGCGAGCTCGGTATCGATCTCGGGGCGCTCGCCGAGCGCGCCGAGTCGCTCCGAGCCGACGGCCAGACGGTGATGTTTGTCTCCTTCGACGGGAAAGCCGCCGGACTTGTCGGCGTCGCCGACCCGATCAAGGCGAGCTCGGCGGAAGCGATCCGCGACCTCCACGCCGAGGGCATCCGCATCGTGATGCTCACCGGTGACAACCGCACGACCGCCGAGACGGTCGCGCGCAAGCTCGGAATCGACGACGTCATCGCGGAGGTCCTGCCGGACCAGAAAGTCGAGGTCGTCAAGCGGCTCCAGCGCGAGGGACGCTTCGTAGCGATGGCTGGTGATGGCATCAACGACGCCCCGGCACTCGCCCAGGCGCAGGTTGGCATCGCCATGGGCACCGGCACCGACGTGGCAATGGAGAGCGCGTCGGTCACGCTGGTGAAGGGCGATCTCCGCGGGATCGTGCGCGCCCGCCGCCTTTCGCGGCAGACCATGCGGAACATCAAACAGAATCTCTTCTCGGCGTTCATCTACAACTCGGCCGGCGTGCCGATCGCGGCCGGCTTGCTCTATCCGTTCTTCGGGCTGCTGCTCTCGCCGGTCATCGCCGCGGCCGCGATGAGCTTGAGCTCCGTCTCCGTGGTCACCAACGCGCTGCGCCTACGGAATGCACGGGTCTGAGAGATGCCGTTCTAGGCGTCGGTCGGTGGGGGGATGGGTTCGATCGTTTTAAGGAGGTCCTCCCCGACATGGTCCCATTCCAGCTACGACGCCTCCGGACAGTAATGGAGCCGGAACCGGGCAACCCGCTCGAGGTTGAGGGGGTGCTGAACCCGGCCGCCGCGCGCGGTCCTGACGGTAACCTGTACCTGTTCGCGCGCCTCGTTGCCCGAGGCAATTACTCCCGCATCGGCGTCGCGCGGGTGCAGTTCGACGACGCCGGGGAGCCCGTCGGCGTCGAGCGCCTCGGGATCGCGCTCGAGCCGGAAGCGCCTTACGAGCTCCGCGCCGACGGCGGCGGCTGCGAAGACCCGCGCATCACGTTCGTCGAGCCGCTCGGGGTCTACGTGATGACCTACACCGCGTTCTCCGCGCAGGGCCCGCGGATCGCCCTGGCCGCGTCCGAGGACCTGGTGCGCTGGCGGCGGCTGGGCCTAGTGACCTTTGAGCCGTATGAGGGTCTGCGTTTCGACCTGGTCAACAACAAGGACGCCATGGTGTTCCCCGTCGCGGTGCCTGATCCGAACGGCGAGCCCGCGTTGGCGCTGATCCATCGCCCGCTCTTCCCCGGCACGGACGCGCCGGACACGGCCCGGCAGCCGACGCCCAGAGCGGTCGATCTCCAGCGCGAGAGCATCTGGATCGCCTACTGCCCGCACGTCATCGCATCTCGTGACTTGAAGAGTCTCTGTCACTTCAGGTCACAGCACCGGCTCGCCGCGCCCGTCGAGTCGTGGGAGCGCCTGAAGATCGGCGGCGGCGCGCCTCCCATCCTGACGCCGCACGGCTGGTTGATGGTCTATCACGGGGTCTGCGGATCGCCGGCGTCGGCCCTTCGAGCTCGCAGGCTGCGCTACGCGGCGGGGGTGCTCGTCCTGGACCGGCACGACCCACATCTGATCCGTTACCGGTCGGCGGTGCCGGTCCTCAGCCCGGAGCTGCCTGAAGAGCGCGAGGGCACGGTCGCCGATGTCGTCTTCCCTACCGCCGTTGATCGACGGACCGACCTGGGTCAGCCGGAGCGTATCGATGTCTACTACGGGATGGCCGACGATCGGATCGGCGTCGCCCGCCTGGACCTTCCGAGCGACCTGCCGCAGGAGGCCCGCGCTGACCCTCACGCGGGCAAGGTCTGATTTGCGCACGCGCTGGGTCGGCCTGGCGAGGGGGCGGAATGGACGTGGCAGTACGGAGCCGCTCGCATAGGACCGGGTCCTCGTCTGGGTGCCGGACTGCGACGAGCGCGACGCCGGCCGGCGGGGGGGGTGGGGTCGATCGTGTTCGCGCAAGTGGGCGGGGAGCACGATCTCGGCCCGCACACACGCCCGCGATATTCGCGGTTTCGGTATTTTCGTCCCCCTGGGCCCGCTGCCCCAGGAGCGAACGGGTTTCGCTAGGCACCCGCGGAGGCCCCGTTCCCGCGCTTGCGGGCGCGGTCCACCGACTTCACAAGGGTCCGCAAAGTCTCGACTTCGGAGGCCAATGCAGCGCGGCCCGCAGCCGTCGCCGACACCCACGTTCGCGGCCTCTTCCCTTCGAAGGCCTTTGCGAGCTCCACGTAGCCGCCCTCCTCGAGCACCCGCAGATGCTGCGAGAGGTTCCCATCGGTGAGCTCGAGGGCATCACGCAGGTAGGAGAAATCGGCCCGGCGCGACTCCAGAAGGAGCGCGAGGATCCCAAGCCGGACACGCTGGTGAATCGTGTCATCGAGCTCAGTTGCGGGGTGCGTCATGGCTGGCTCCGTTTGGCGAAGCGCTGCCCGATGCGCGCCGCGAGGAGCGCCAGGAGATAGACGAGCGCAAGCACGGCTTGGCTCAGCTCGGGGTCGCCCTTGAACATCACCATGCCGAAGGTTGCCAGGAGCACGCCAGCCCCAGCGGCCGCGATGATGAGGTTCCGCTCGACGTACGCGAACGCCAAGTACCCCGTGGCAACGACGAGCGACGGCAGGAATCGGGCGATGCCGGGCTGCCCCAACCTGAACGCGAGAGCGCCGAGGGCGAACGCGAGCGTCAACAAGCCAAAGGGGATCACGACCCACGCGAGAGGACGACCCTCGATGCCGCGGTCGCGCCCATACCGATACGCGTACAGCGCTGCCAGACCAGCGACGATCGGCGCGCCGACCACCCACAAGAACTGCCCCTGACCGCCGTAGCGCGGAAGTGCGATCCCCACGACCGCGAAGGCGACATAGAGCAGGATCGGGAGCCACGACAGTCCCACGTCCCTGCGCGCTCGGTGTCGCGCGTTGTCCGCGAAGAGCAACGATTCTCTAGCTTGGCCTGCGTCCATGACGCCTCCCTAAGTCGCAAAGTGCTTTGCCACGCAAAGTATCACGATAAGGAGACGCCGTTCTATGGGCAGCGCACTACGCCGAGCGCATTGAAGCGCCGCTGAGTGGATAGAGAAAAGCACTAGCAGTGAGCGTCGGATTCGCCGACGCTCACGAGGTCACCGCGCCACGCTCACAGCGATGGTCCGCTTCGGAACGCGACAAGGGTGAATGCCGCGCCGACCGCGGCGTCCCTGCCCGCACCCGGGCTGCCCGCGTTTTCGGCCGTGCGCGCTGCACCCGACGTCCACCCCGTACCGGGGCAGCTCGACCGCGCAGTGCTACGGTGCTGGCTGGCGCAAAGCCGTCGAGTCTCGGTATTTGCGACTAGGGTACGAACGAGTATCGATGGCGAGCGACCTTGCATCGATTGCGGACCCCACACGAGAGGGCAATCCCGATGTCCCGTCATGCCGTCACCGGCGCCCTCGGCTTCTCCGGA
>CAZTAI010000139.1:0-4911 GCA_964611555.1 uncultured Chloroflexota bacterium
CGATGGCCGTGACGACGACGGCCGCCGCGACGAGGAGCGACTCCGCGATCTCGCGCTGGGTCCCCTGGACGATGGCCCGGAGCTGCGACCCGAGCGCGACGAAGACGAGGCCCGTGAGGAGGAACACGACCATCTGCCAGACCGCCGACCCGGCTACGCGGGTCTCGGAAGACATGATCCGCGAGGCCTTGCGGCCCACGTAGAGGCCGGCCGTGACCGCGGCGAGCACGCCTGACACGTGCAGGCCCTCGGCGGGCAGGTAGGCCGCGTACGGCGTCAGCAGCGCGAGGGTGAGCGAGATCGGCGTGTCCGGCGCGCGGGTGCGCAGCCAGGCCGAAACGACGCCGACGGCGAGGCCGATACCGATCCCGCCGACCGCGGCTACCGCGAAGTCCAGGCCCGCCTGCAGGGGCGAGAACGCGCCGCCGAGGGCGGCCGCGACGGCGATGCGGAAGGCGACGAGCGCGGTCGCGTCATTGAGCAGGCTCTCGCCTTCGAGGATCGAGACGAGGCGGCGGGGAACGCCGAGGCGCTGGAGCACTGAGGTCGCGGCGATGGCGTCGGGCGGCGCAACGATCGCCCCGAGCGCGAAGGCCAGTGGCCAGCCGATCTCGGGAACGAGGGCGTGGACCACCACCGCCACCGCTCCCATCGTCGCGAGGACCAGCCCGACCGCGAGCGACGTGATCGGCAGCGCGTTCGCGCGGAAGTCCTGGATCGAGGTGTAGAACGCCGCGACGTACAGCAGCGGGGGAAGTACGAGCAGGAAGACGAGATCCGGGTCGAGCACGATCGCCGGCAGACCCGGCACGAGCCCCAGCACGCCACCGCCCAGCACCATGAGGATCGGATAGGGGACGCCCAGCCGGTGCGCGAGCGTGGCGAAGACCGCGACGGCCGCGAGCAGACCGACGAGCAGCGCGCTTTCGGTCACGCGGATGCCGTGACGCGAGGGAAGAGACGTGCCGCGACGGTCGAGAGGACGATGGTGATGGTCGCGGTCGCCAGGACGGCGCTGAACTGCGCGTTGTCCACGACGCCCGCCGCGAGTCCGAGCCCCGCGACGATGAAGCTGAACTCACCGACCTGGCCGAGCCCGACCGCGACCTGCGCGGCCCGGCCCGGGATGCGCAGTGCCGCGGCGAGAGCCCAGACGAGGACCGATCGAAGCAACACGAGGCCCACGAACGCGGCCGGCCATACAGGGTTCTCCAACAGCGCCTGCGGGTCGACGAGGGAGCCGATGGCCACGAAGAAGAGGACCGCGAACACGTCACGGAAGGGCAGGATCTCGCGCCTCGCTTCTCGCGCCTCAGGGTCGAGGCTGATGCCGAGGCCCGCGACGAATGCTGCCAGCGCGAGCGGCACGCCGAAGAAGAAGCTGCCGATGCCGGCCGTGGCCAGGGCGATGGAGACGGCAACGGTGATGAAGCTGTCCTGCTCCCGCCGGACCCAGCGCAGGAGGCGCGGCACCAGGAGCGCGTTGGTGGCGATCGCCAGCACGACGAACAGGATCACGCCGAGGATGGCGACGTAGGGTGCGCCAGCCCGATCGGGGAACAGCAGCACGGTCAGCACCGCCACAGCGACGAGCGTGGTGACGTCCTGCAGGATCGCCCAGACCAGCATCGTCCGCTCGGTCGGCGCGTCGGTCGTGCGCCGGCGGCTCCGCGTGATGTTGACGACGACAACGGAAGAGGAGAGCGCGAGCGCGAGGCCGAGGGTCACGCCGGCGAGCGGATCGACGCCGATCGTCCCCAGAAGGACCGCGGCGCCGCCGATCGTGAGCGCGACCTGGAGCGGCGCGGCGAATAGCAGCGCGCGCGACTCGCGGCGGAGGGCGCGCAGATCGAGCTCGATACCCACCTCGAAGAGCAGTAGGACCACCCCGACGTTCGCCAGCGTCTCGAGCTGCTCGCGGTCCGCGACATAGCCGGGCGTGAACGGACCGACCGAGAGGCCCACGAACAGGTAGCCGACGACCGCGGGGAGGCCGAAGCGCCGAGCGACGACCCCCGCCAGGGCGGCGCCGAGGAGGACCAGGCCGATCTCGAGGACGGGGACCGCGTTCTCCATGGCCGCGAACGCTATCCGGTCAGGGCCGGATCAGTGTCCGGCCTCGGCCCCTAAGGCGTGTCGTAGACAAGTCCCGGCAGCCACAGCGCGAGGCCCGGGACGAGATAGAGGATGACCATGGCTACCACCTGTATCGCGATGTACGGGTACATGCCCTTGAAGATCTGATTGAGCGTGATGCCCTTGGGCACGACGTTCATCAGGTAGTAGGCCGACATGGCGACCGGCGGCGAAAGGAAGGCGGTCTGCATGTTCAGGGCGGCGAGGACGCCGAACCAGACGAGGTCCACCTCGTACGCCATCAGGAGCGGCAGGAACAGTGGCAGGAAGATGATCGTGATCTCCGTCCACTCGAGGGGCCACCCCAGCAGGAAGATCATGATCTGCACCAGGATCACGAACTGGAGCTGTTCGAGGCCGAGGGTCGTCAGGAAGTCGCCGATGAGGCCGGCGCTGCCCAGCCGCGCGAACACGGCCGCGAAGATGGAGGACCCTACGAGCAGCCAGCCGACCATCGCGGATGCCCGGATCGTCAGGAAGAGGACCTCCTTGAGCATCGAGAAGGTCAGCCGGCGATGCGCGGCCGCGAGCAGGAATCCGCCGAGCGCGCCGAGCGCCGCGCCCTCAGACGGCGTCGCGAAGCCGAAGAAGATCGCGCCCAGCACGAAGACGATCAGCGCCACGATGGGCAACATGCCCGTGACCAACATCCCTATGACACGCGGGAGAGAGACGGTCCGCTCCTCCGGCGGGAGAGGGGGCGCGAGGCTCGGGTTCCGGAGCGCGCGGACCATGATGTAGAGGGCGTACATGCTCGCCAGCATCAGCCCGGGCAGGAATGCCGCCGCATAGAGGCGAGGCACGGAGACCCCGGCGACGAACCCGTACAGGATCAGCAGAACGCTGGGTGGGATCAGGATCCCGAGCGTGCCCGCGGCGACGATGATCCCGCTGCTGAACGAAGGGTGATAGCCGCGCCGCATCATGGCGGGCATCGCCAGCAGGCCGAGGAGCGTGACCGACGCGCCCACGATCCCCGTGGCGGTGGCGAAGAGCGTCCCGGTGACCAGGGTGGCGATCCCAACGGCGCCGGGGACCCCGCCCATGAGCAGCTGGACGCTGAGGAACAGCCGGTCGAGTATCCCGGCCCGCTCCACGATGTAGCCCATGAAGAGGAACAGCGGGATGGCCACCAGAACGTCGTTCTGCATCACGAAGAAGGTCCGCTGGACGACGAGGTCGAACACCAGGAAGCCGATCCCCAGGAATCCGAAGGTGACCCCGAGGGACATCAGCGTGAACGCGGTGGGGAACCCGATGAGGATGGCCACGAGGAGGATCGCCAGCATCACCAGGCCGAGGGTCTCCTGGCTCATAGCTCGGCCTGCTGGGCGAGGATCGACTCGGTCTCCTCGACGTCGTGCAGGCGCGCCGGCCAGACGCCCGTGCGAAGCGCTTGGTAGGCGCGGATCGTCTCGGCGACACCCTGGATCGCCATCAGCGTGCCTGCGACCGGGATCACCATCTTCAGCGGCCAGAGGACCGGAGCGACCGCCGTGGTGAACGCCCTCTCGCCGATCCGGTACGACTCGAAGCCCCACTGCCAGCCTACGGAGATGAGCGCCAGGATGCCGGGGAAGAACGCGAAGATGAACAGCGTCAGGTCGATGGAGGCCTGCACTTTGACCGGCCAGAGCCGATAGAACACGTCACCGCGGACGTGCTGCCCGCGCGAAAGCGCGTACGCGCCGCCGATCATGAACAGCGCGGCATAGAGGTAGTACGTCAGGTCGTACATGAACGTGTACGTGAACCAGAAGGGCTGGATCGCCGGGAAGGGCTTGCTCAAGTAACGGCACGTGATGTCGAAGGCGATGAGGAGAGTGAGGACGAGCACGACCCATGAGGTCGTCTTGCCGCTCCACATGCTGATCCTGTCGATCGTGAAGAGGAACGACCGCACCCTTCTCACTCCTCATAAAGGTCTCCGCGTGACGGGGCCCCCGGTCGCCCGGGGGCCCCGTCAGTATGCGATCTAGAAAGCTCGGGTTACTTCTTGAACATCGCGTTGTAGGACGTCGCGTCGGGCGTCGGGATGTTGACCGTGTCCGCCCACGGGAAGATCCGCTGCGCCCAGGCCTTCTGCGAGTCGAGGATCTTGACGAACTCGGGGTTGTTGGCCGACTCCGCGGCGATGACCGTGTCCCACGCGCGCAGCTGCGCGTCGCGCACCGACTGCGGCGTCTTCGTGATGGTGATGCCGCCGGAAAGGAGCTTGGCGTAGTCCTTGGAGTTCAGGTCCATGAACTTCCACTCGCCGTTCGCGGACTCGGCCCACGCCGCGTACTTCATGATCGCCTGGAGGTCCTTGGGCATCGAGTCGTACTTGGCCTTGTTCAGCGAGATCTCGAGGATCTCGCTCGGCTGGTGGTACGACTGGGTCATCAGGAACTTTCGCACGTCGTGCAGGCCGTAAACGGTGTCCGAGGTCGTGTTGTTGAACTCGGCCGCGTCGATGGCGTTGCGCTCGAGGTTCGCGGCGACCTCCGCGCCGGCGACCGAGATGACGGTCGCGCCGAGGCCCTGGTAGATGCCCGTGGCCAGACCGACCGTGCGGAACTTCATGCCGCTGAAGTCGCCCGGGCCGGTGATCACCTTGTTGAACCATCCAAGTGGCTGGTTCTGCATCGGCATGTGGAAGAGCGATGTCACGTTCAGCTTCAGCTTGCGCTGGACCAGGTCCTCGAACAGGGCCTGACCGCCGCCGTAGTAGTACCAGGCGAGCCACATCTGGCCGCTCATGCCCATCATCGGGCCGGTGCCCATGAGGCTCAC
>CAZTAI010000140.1:0-1513 GCA_964611555.1 uncultured Chloroflexota bacterium
TACGCCTCGGGCTTCGGCAGCGCGAGCGCCATCACGAGGTACGCGCCGGTGCCAAAGAGGAGCTCGACGGCCTGCTGCAGGTACCACTGCGCGAGGCCATAGAGCTTCGGGTCGGCCTTGAACTTGGTCGGGTCGATCGGCCGAAGGTCCATGAGCAGCCGGACGTACTCGCGCAGGCGCTCGAGGCGCGCGCGCACGTAGGTCTCGTCGATGGCGAACCGCTCGCCGCGCGTGCGCTCCGCGAGGGCCTTCGTCTGCATGTCGTCGTACTTCTGGAACTCGAGGAAATCCATGACGGCGCGCGCTTCGAAGACGACGCGCCGCTTCTGGTCGCGCTGGTACAGGAGGCCCCAGCTGCGGACGACCTGCGCGCGCTGCAGCAGCGAGGCGCGGTTGAGGATGAGCACGTCGATGTCGTTCGTCTCGAGCGCCTTCGAGAGCTCGCTCACGAAGTAGACCTGGTAGTCGAAGAACTCGTTGGCGCGCACCTGGTCGAGCAGCAGGAGCGCGATGTCCACGACCTCGGAGCTCTTGCCCACCACGCGTTTGCCCGACGCCATCGCGTGCGCGTAGGCGGCGTCGACCGGATTCGTCTGGAAGAGGGTCGACATCTGGGCCTGTCGGCCAAAGGGGTCGGTCATGGCCGTTAGGTCCTACTCGGCGGCGCCCATCGGGCGGCCACTTGAGTCCTACTCGGCGGCGCCACTTGGGCGTCCATGCTTGTTGCCACAAGTTCTCTATCGGCAAACCCCTTGCCGATCGAGGCCATGAGGGTCTTAAGCACTCTCAGACCATCCGTGCCACCCATGAGCGGCTCAGAGCAGCGCTCCGGGTGCGGCATCAGGCCGACGACGTTGCCCGCCTCGTTGCGTAGGCCGGCGATGTTGTTGAGCGACCCGTTCGGATTGGACGCCACCGTCGTCTCGCCGCGCTCGTCGGCGTAGCGGAAGACCACGAGGCCTTCACCTTCGACGCGTTCGACGGTCTCGGCATCGGCGACCCAGCAGCCCTCGCCGTGCGCGATGGGCATGCGGACGACGTCGCCCTTGAGACCCCGCGTGAACGGCGTCGCATCGCTCTCGATGCGCATGCCGACCCATTCGCAGCGGAACTCGAGGCCCGTGTTGCGAGTCAACGCACCGGGAAGGAGCCCCGCTTCGCAGAGGATCTGGAAGCCATTGCAGCTGCCGAGGACCGCGCCGCCCTCCTCGGCGAAGCGGCGCAGCTCGCGCACCGCGGGCGAGAGCCGCGCGATCGCGCCGGCGCGCACGTAGTCGCCGTAGGAGAAGCCACCGGGGACGATCGCGGCATCAAAGCCATTGAGGCGCACATCCTCGTGCCAGAGGATCTCGGTATCCGCGCCGACGAGGCCGAGAGCGTGCTCGAAGTCACGATCGCTCCACGTTCCGGGGAAGCGGAGTATCGCGACACGCGGCATCTTCAGACTCTAAGCCAGCGCATGCCTCGAGTGAAGACGGATCAGATCTCCAGGTTCCGAGTTCGCCGCATCTTC
>CAZTAI010000140.1:1613-4866 GCA_964611555.1 uncultured Chloroflexota bacterium
CTCATCGCTTCGCCTTCTCAGTCGATATCAGCGGGAGCAGATCCTGGTCTTCCGCAAGCGTGATGCGCTTAGCGCCCTGGTCGCTAACGGCGTCGAGCGAAAGGCCGTCTAAGGCACGCGCGCCATCGCGCGCGACGAGCTCCCGCAGCGCCGCGAGCGCCTCATCGAGGCCCTCGAACTGCAGCGCGTTATGTGTCTCGCCGTCCCAGAACTCGAACCACGTGGTCATCGACATGTCCGGCTCATGCTATTGCCCTCACATCGATCACCCATGCCCTCACGAGACGGTCGAAGCGTCGCGCAGATAGGCCGCATCGGCGGTATCTCGTCATCCGCTTGCGCCTTTGGCTGGATCGCGCGGCGATCGCCTTAGCTCGCTCGCAGCTCCACCGAGAAGTCCTCGATCACTGGATTCGCGAGCAGCTCCGCGCCCATCGTGTCCGCGGCCTTGCGCGCGGCGGACTCGTCGGCCGCGTCGAACGTCACCAGGATCTCCTTGCCCGTGCGCACGTTCACGATCGTCAGCCCGAGTGATGTCAGAGCGCCGGTGATGGCTTCGCCCTGAGGATCGCGCACGTCGGCCTTCGGCCGCACGTGGATCGTCGCGACGAACCTCACGCCAGTGGCCTCCCGACGACGCGCTCGTAGCACTCCAGGTACTTCTGGCTGGTGCCCTCCACCACTTCTGGCGGCAGCTTCGGCGCCGGCGGCTCCTTGTTCCAGCCGGACGCGACCAGGAAGTCGCGCACGTACTGCTTGTCGAAGGACGGCGGCGTCTCGCCCGCCCGATAGCGAGCGGAGTCCCAGTAGCGCGACGAGTCCGGCGTTAGCACCTCGTCGATGAGCGTCAGCTTTCCGTTGTGGTGGCCGAACTCGAACTTCGTGTCCGCCAGGATCAAGCCGCGACCGAGCGCGAACGCGTGTGCCGACCGGTAGAGCGCGATCGTGACGTCCTCGAGCTGCCTGGCGAGATCGTGCCCAACAACGGCAGCGAGCTGGGCCCGCGAGATGTTCTCGTCGTGGCCGGTCATCGCCTTTGTGGCGGGCGTGAAGATCGGGTCGGGCAGCTTCTCGGATTCCTTGAGTCCCGGCGGCAGCCGCTCGCCCGCGACCGTCCCGTGCTTCCGGTACTCGGACCACGCCGAGCCGCTGACGTAGCCGCGGGCGACGCACTCGATGTCGATCCGCTCGCAGTGGCGGACGAGCACGGAGCGGCCCTCGAGCTCCGGCCGCGAGCGGAACGGCTCCGGGAACTTCGCAAGGTCCGTCTCGACGATGTGGTTGGGCGCGATCGACTTCGTGCGCTCGAACCAGAAGTTGGAGAGCTGCGTCAGGACGCGACCCTTCTGCGGGATGGGCGTCGGCAGGACCACGTCGAACGCGGAGAGGCGGTCGCTCGCGACCATCACCAGGAGCCCGTCGCCGGCCTCGTAGACCTCGCGTACCTTGCCCTTCCGGAAGAGCTTCGCGCCCTTGATCCTGGCCTCGGCCATCGTGGCTGCGCGCGGGGCCGGGCTCACTCGGGCAGGACCTCGGCGAGCTTGGCGCGCCACTCGGCAGCGACGTCGCGCGCGATCTGCGCCGAGAGACCGCGGTACTCCTCGGGGCGCTCCAGGATCCGCCGCTCGTCCTCGGTGAACCCGCGAAGGCGCTCCCGCACCTCGGTGTCGACCTGCGCGGCCTCCATCACGGTCCGGCCGCTCCGCTCCGCCTCGAGCGTGAGACGCCGCACGGTCTCGTGCGCGTCGGGGTGCCCGTACTTGGAGAGGAGCACGTAGAGCGGCTCGGCGACGATCGCCCCGCGCGTCAGAGCGAGGTTCGCGCGGAGCCGGTCGCGATCGACGCGGATCCCCTCGAGCGAGCTGGCCATGCGCCGCGCGGCGTACGCGGTGGCGCCGACGATCTCGCCCAGGAACCGCTGCGACGCGGAGTTGGTGAGGTCGCGCTGATGCTCGCTGATCTGGTCCATGTACGTCGTGAGGATGCGCGGCGCCATCGCCTTCCAGATGCTCTTCACGTTCTCGAAGGAGACGGGGTTGCGCTTGTGCGGCATGGTCGAGGAGCCGACCTGCTCCGCCGCGAACGCCTCGGCCACCTCGCCGATCTCGGTGCGCTGGAGCTGGCGCATGTCGTCGGCGAGGTTCGCGAGGACCCCGAGCGTCGTGATGCAGGAGTGCGCGAGATCCGCCCAGCCCTCTGCCTCGACGATCTGGCTCGAGGTGGAGCGACGCTCGAGGCCGAGCGACCCCAGGAAGCGCTCCTCCAGCGCGCGCGGATCCGCCGAGAGCAGTCCCAGGGCGGCGTACGCGCCGACCGCGCCCGACAGCTTGCCCGGTAGCCGCTTCGAGAAGTACTGGAGACGTCCGATGCGATCGCCCAGACGCGAGACGTACGAGGCCATGGCGAACCCGAACGTCACGGGCTCCGCGTGGCGCCCGTGCGTACGGCCGATCTGCGGCGTCTCCGCCTCGGCCTCCGTGATCGTGATACAGCGCGCGACGACCGTCGCGACCGTCGGGATGACGACGCGCTCAACACACTCGCGGTAGCGGAGCGCGTTCGCGGTGTCGACGATGTCGTAGGAGGTCGCCCCGAGGTGCACGAAGCGCTTGGCCTCGTCGGGCACCTTGGAGCGGATGACGTTGACGAGAGCCCGCACGTCGTGGCGTGTCTTCGTCTCTTCCTGCGCGACCTCTTCGGCTGTAACGCGGTCAGCCGCCCCGGCTATCGCGGTCGCGACCCCGCTCGTGCAGATGCCCTCCTCCGCCATCGCTTGCGCTAGGGCTGTCTCCACGCGTGCCTGATAGCGGACGACCGCTTCGGCTGACAGGTAGGGACGAAGCACTTTGAAGAGGGCCTCGTCCCCCCCATAGAAGCGGTAGTCAAGCGGTGAGATGGCATCGAACCGCGACTCGAACGTCACGACCCCTCCTGGGGCGAGCTGTCTCGTGCGGGCACGACGTAAGAGTGCAGGAAATGACTGCGCATCCGCATAGATCCTCTGCACATCTCCGTCACGTCTCCAGCGAGTCCCCACCCCGCCGACGGTCGAGAACGGTGGGCTCGCTCATCCTCTAAGGATCTTGTCCGCCATGGCCTTGCGCTGCGCGCGCACGCGCCCGGCCAGCTCGGGATCCGACGTGGCCAGGATCTGCGCCGCGAGGATCCCCGCGTTCGCGGCGCCGGGCTCGCCGACGGAAACGGTCGCCACGGGCACGCCGCGCGGCATCTGCGCAGTTGAAAGGAGTGCGTC
>CAZTAI010000141.1:0-4838 GCA_964611555.1 uncultured Chloroflexota bacterium
GTCGATTCACCGACGCGCTCCGCGAGCTGACCGACCGCACGCAGTTCGTCGTGATCACTCACAACCGCGGCACCATCGAGGCCGCGGACACCCTCTACGGCGTCTCGATGGACGAAGGCGGCGTGTCCAAGATCATCTCGATGCGCCTCGCTCAGGAGCGCGCAGCAGGCGCATAGTCCCGCGCGCCGGTACCGTCGACCGATCAGCATCGACAGCGGGCTCGCGAAGACGCGCGGCGGCCTCATGGGCCGGCTCTTCGGTGCGTTTCGCGGCAGTGCGGACGCGACAGTCACGGATGAGTGGCTCGAGGAGCTCGAGGAAGCTCTCCTGCGCGCGGATCTGTCCGTCTCGCTGGTCGACCCGGTGATGCTCCAGGTCCGCGACGTCGTGCGCGAGGGCCGGGCCACGACGGTGCCGAAGGTGCTCGACGCCGTGCGCGAAGCCCTGATGGCGGTCCTGGCGCGGCCGGCCGCGGCGGCGACGAGCGCAGCAAAGCCCCACGTCGTGCTGGTCGTCGGCGTCAACGGCAGCGGGAAGACGACGACGGCCGCGAAGCTGGCGAAGCTGCTTCGCTCGCGTGGCGAGAAGCCGCTCCTTGCGGCCGCCGACACCTTCCGCGCCGCAGCGATCGATCAGCTGGAGCGCTGGGCCGAGCGCGTGGACATCCCGATCGTCAGCGGCCGGCCCGACGGCGATCCGGCGGCCGTCGTCTTCGACGCGATAACGGCGGCGGCCGCGCGCGGCAACAGCGTGGTCATCGCGGACACGGCGGGGCGGCTCCACAACAAGGAGCACCTGATGGAGGAGCTCTCGAAGATCGTTCGCGTCGCGGGCCGGGCGCGCGAGGGCGCGCCCGACGAGGTGCTGCTCGTCCTGGACGGGACGCAGGGACAGAACGCGATCGTCCAGGCGCGTGAGTTCACAAAGGCCGCGCGCGTGACCGGCATCGTCGTGACCAAGCTGGACGGCACCGCGAAGGGCGGCGCCGTGTTCGCGATCGCGAACGAACTGGGGCTGCCGGTGCTCTATCTCGGAGTGGGCGAGGGTGCCGACGATCTCGTCGTAATGGACGCGCGCGCCTTCGTCGAGGCCCTGCTGCCGCGCGCGAACGCGGGTCTATCCTCGAGCTGATGTCCGTAGTCCGTTTGCGGCCCGAGGATCTGCGCGACGCGCTCGCGTCGAACGGGACGTCGCTCCAGTTCCAGGTCCAGGTGCACCTGCCGACCACCGCGCTCGCGGGCGTGGAGGCGCTGGTGCGCTGGCCGCATCCGGTCCTTGGGATGGTCGGCCCGCAGGAGATCACCCAGCTGGTGGATCAGGGCGGGCTGCACGCGGAGTTCGACAAGTGGGTGCTCGACGCGGCCTGCGCGCAGATGGCGCAGTGGCAGCGTGAGGGCGTCCCGCTTCCGCTCATCGGCGTGAACGTCTGGGAGCCGACGCTGCGCCAGCCCGGCTTCCTGGGGCTGGCAAGTGCCGCGACCGAGCGCGCCGGCATCGCCCCGAAGATGCTGGAGATCGAGCTGCCCCGCGGCGCCGCGCTCGAGCCGGCCTTCGTCGCGGTCATCGGGAGCGTGCGCACGCGCGGCATCCGCATCGCGGCGGACGTGCGCGCTCTGGAAGACATGCCACCCATCGAGATCGACACCGTGAAGCTGCCGTATCCGCTGATCTCGGCGATCCTGGAGCCCGGCTCGCGCGCCATGGCCGCGTCCATCGTGGCCGCCGCGCGCGCTAGGAGCATGCGCGTGGTCGCCGAGGGCGTGGAGACGACCGAGCAGCAGCAGGCCGTGCTCGCCCTGGGCTGCGAGATCGTCCAGGGCTACGTGTTCGGCCCGGAGGCTTCGGCCGCCGAGGTGAGCACGCTCGCGCGCCGCCCCTCGTAGTTGTTCGAGCAGCTCCAGGACCGCCTCACCGCGACCTTCGCCAAGCTCCAGGGCCGGGCGCGCGTCACCGATGCGGATCTGGAGGAGGCGCTACGCGACGTCCGCGTGGCGCTGCTCGAAGCCGATGTCAACTTCAAGGTCGTCCGGCAACTGGTGGCCACGGTGCGCGAGCGCGCCATCGGCGAGCGCGTGGTCGAGAGCGTCAGCGGCGCGCAGCAGGTCGTGAAGATCGTCCACGACGCGCTCGTCGAGATGCTCGGCACGGAGGCCGTGCCGCTCGCACGCAGCGATCGGCCGCCGACGGTGCTCGTGCTCGTTGGGCTCCAGGGATCCGGCAAGACGACCACGGCGGCGAAGCTGGCGAGCCATCTTCGCAAGCAGGGGCGCCGCCCGGTGCTGGTCGCCGCCGACGTTCATCGGCCAGCGGCCATCGATCAACTGCAGTCGCTGGGCAAGCAGCTGGGCGTCCCGGTGAAGCGAGTGGATGCCTCGCGCGTCGCGGAGGACGCCGCGGCCGCGGTGGCGGCGGCGGCGGGCGAGGGCGTCGACACCGTCATCGTCGATACCGCCGGCCGGCTTCATATCGACGAAGCGATGATGGTCGAGGTCGAGCGCATCGTCGGCGCGGTCGCCGCGCACGAGGTGCTCCTCGTCGTCGACGCGATGGCGGGGCAGGACGCCGTCGACGCGGCCAGCGCGTTCCACGCGCGCCTTCCGCTGACCGGCCTGGTGCTGGCGAAGGTCGACAGCGACGCCCGCGGCGGCGCCTCGCTCTCGATCCGCGCGGCCACCGGGATCCCCGTGAAGCTCATGGGCACGGGCGAGAAGCTCGACGCGCTCGAGGTCTTCCACCCCGACCGGCTGGCGCGCCGGATCCTCGGGATGGGGGACATCGTCACGCTCGTCGAGCGGGCGCAGGAGGTCGTAGACCAGCGCGACGCGGAAGAGCAGGCGCAGAAGCTGATGGAAGCCCGCTTCACGCTGGAGGACTTCTACAAGCAGCTCCAGCAGATCAAGAAGATGGGCCCGCTCGGCGACCTGCTCAAGATGATCCCCGGCATGGGCCAGATGAGCGCCCAGCTGCCCTCGGGACCCGAGGCGGAGCGGGAGCTCCGGAAGATCGAGGCCATCATCTCGTCGATGACCCGCGGCGAGCGCGCCGACCCGTCGGTGCTCAACGGATCGCGCCGGAAGCGGATCGCCAAGGGCTCCGGAACGACGGTCTCGGACGTCAACCAGCTCATCAAGCAGTTCGACGAGATGCGCAAGCTCATGAAGCAGATCGGCGGGATGGCAAAGGGCGGGCGGTTCCCGAAGCTGCCGGGTATGCCTCGGGCCTGAGCCAGCCTTCCCCTATCATTGACGTGTTCCGAACCCAGCTGGACCGCACGATCCTCAGGTCAAGCAGTGCCCGTGAGGGCAATTAAGGAGACACCGAGACTTTGGCCGTACACATCCGCCTGCGCCGACAAGGAAAGAAGAAGCAGCCGACCTACCGGCTCGTCGTCGCCGACTCGCGTGCCCCGCGGAATGGGAAGTTCATCGAGAACATCGGTCACTACGACCCCCGGCGTGAGCCGGTGGAGCTCGTCGTGAACGTCGAGCGCGCCCGCCACTGGTTCAAGAACGGCGCGAAGCCGACGGACACGGCGCGAGACCTGCTCGTCAAGGCCGGCATCCCCGACGGCGAGGTCCCGCCGGTCGTCCGGTGAGCACCTCCCGCGAAGCGCAGGTCCTAGAGCACGTCGCCAGGCAGCTCGTCGACGACCCGACTGCCGTCGTCGTGACCGAGCGGACCGAGCTCGACACGCTGCGCCTTCATCTCCAGGTGGGTGAGCCCGACGTTGGGAAGGTCATCGGGCGCGGGGGACGCATGGCCAAGGCCATCCGCGCGCTCCTCAAGGTCGTGGCGACGCGCGATGGCACGAAGGTCGATCTCGAGATCGACTAGCGGCACCAGTGACGACCACGACGCTGTCGTCGTCGGCGTCGTGCGCGCGCCGCACGGCCTGCGCGGCGAAGTGAAGGTCGAGCCTCTCACCGACATGTACGAGGAGCGCTTCCGGGTCGGCTCGAAGCTCGTCTGCGAAGGCGTGGGCGTCGTGACGATCGCGTCCCTTCGCGGTACCGAGGGCCAGCCCATCGTCCGCTTTGCCGGGTACGACGACCGCACGGCCGCCCTGAGCCTGCGGAACAGGCAGCTCTCCGTCTCCCGCGAGCAGGCCCGCAAGGCCGCGGGCGACGCGTTCCTGTGGAGCGACCTCGTCGGCCTCGCGGTCGTGACGCCCGACGGCCGCCAGCTCGGAGCCGTGGCGGAGATCATCCGCGCCGGCGCGACCGACGTCCTCGTCGTCCGGAGCGAGGCCGGCGAGGTGCTCCTCCCGGCACTCGAGTCCGTCATACGCGAGGTCGACCTCGCGGCCGGGCGGATCGTCGCGGTGCCGCAGGAAGAGCTGGCCTGATCGATGCGGATCGACATCCTCACGCTCTTCCCGCGGATGTTCGAGGGGCCTCTCTCCGAGAGCATCGTGAAGCGCGCCGGCGACGCCGGGCTCGTCGAGATCCTCGTCCACGACATCAGGCAGCAGACGATCGACCGGCACCACGTGGTCGACGACACCCCGTACGGCGGCGGCGCGGGCATGGTCATGAAGGCGGAGCCGCTCGCGAAGGCGATCCGTGCGGTCAGGACGCCTGGCTCGCGCGTGGTGCTGATGTCCGCGCAGGGCGCTCTCTTCGATCAGGCGACAGCGCGGAGGCTGGCGGCGGTGCCGCATCTCGTGCTCGTGGCCGGGCACTACGAGGGGCTCGACGAGCGGGTCATCGAGTCGGACGTGGACGAGGAGCTCTCGATCGGCGACTACGTGCTGACCGGAGGCGAGCTCCCCGCAATGGTCGTTGCCGACGCGGTCGTGCGCCTCGTGCCCGGCGTGATCGAGGCCGCATCGCTCGAGC
>CAZTAI010000142.1:0-4821 GCA_964611555.1 uncultured Chloroflexota bacterium
CGCCCGAGCCGGAGTGGAGCCGTCGTCCCCGAGGACGATCGGGCCCAGCCTGCCGGCGCGGGCCACGAGCACCGGCACGGTCGCGCGCTGGACGATCTCGGCCGCGACCGATCCCAGGAGGAGCGCACGCAGCGCCCCTCGGCCGCGGTGCCCGACGACGATGAGATCCGCGTCCCAGGCGGCGGCGTCGGCAAGGATGGCCGTGCTGGTACCGCCGCGAAGGACGGCCCCTTCCACCAGCACCGTCCGCCGGCCGATCTCTCCCAAGGCCCTGGCGATCGGGCCACTGAGGGCGCGGGCGATCTCGGTCTCGATCAGCTCGTCGGGAGCGACATCGAAGCCGGCGACCGGGTCGTCCACAACGGTCACGACCCGGAACGCCGTGTTCACCGGCCACTCCATCTCGGTCACGAGCCGGAGCGCCACCTCCGCGTGCTGCGAGCCGTCGGTCGCGACGAGGATCCGCATCGATCCGACCGTAGATGCGGCCTGGCGCCGAGCGGGAGGGCCATTCGTACCGCGATGGGCGGTCGCCCGGCCCTTACTCGGCCGGGAGGCAAGGTGAGGCTAGTCGGTCGGCTGGCTGGCGCGGAGCAGGAGCCGGGCGGCAAGCCACCCGACCAGGGCGGCACCCGAGCTGAGAATGGCCAGCCCGATGGTGTTGCTGATCAGGGTAGAGACCTCGTAGGGCACGCAGGGATCGTCGCGTCCCGAGGGCTTGGCCGACAAGGGCCGAAGGTCCCAGCCACGCGGCGCTGGAGGTCACGGCCCGGCTGTCCGGATGTCCTGCCATCTTGGGCCCGAGGGCCTCTATGGTCCATCCGCTCGCGGGCCGAAAGTGTTCCCGTGATCTCTATCGAGTGACAAGAAGGGCAGAAGGAGACAAGGACATGACACAGATGACCGTCGTACAGGAGCCGCCGTTCAGCCGCTTCCTGTTCAACGACATCCGCACCGCGCCGCTCTGGTTCCTGGTCCGCCTCTACGTTGGCTGGGCCTGGCTCGACGCGGGACTGCACAAGGTCCAGGACCCCAAGTGGATGGACACCGGCACGGCGATCCAGGGCTTCTGGACCAACGCGGTGACGGCACCGCCGGACGTCGCCCGGGCGCCCATCACATACGACTGGTACCGGGGCTTCCTGCAGTTCCTGCTGGACAGCGACGCGCATGTCTGGTTCGGCAAGCTCATCGCGGTCGGCGAGGTCGTGATCGGCATCGCTCTGATCCTCGGGATCCTCACCGGCTTTGCCGTACTGGCCGGGGCCTTCATGAACATGAACTTCATGCTCGCCGGCAGCGCGAGCTCGAACCCCGTGCTCTTCGTCCTCGCGGTCCTGATCCTCATGGCCTGGAAGGTCGCCGGCATCATCGGCGTCGACAGGTTCCTCCTCCCCGTCCTCGGCACGCCGTGGAAGGGCGAGCCCCCGACCCCAGAGATGCGGACCGCACCGGCCGCCACATGACCCTTCTTTCCCCACGCCGCGACGGGAGGGGCGGGACACGCCCCTCCCGCACCGCGCGCGCCCTGGTCGTCGCGTCCCCGCGCGATGGTCCTCGCCACCCGAGACCGGCACCGACCCGACGGCGATCACGAGCCCGCGCTCGGACGGGTCATACCTCCGCGCGTCTGACACCATGAGTGCGTGAGAACGGACCGCGGACGCGTCTTCCCGCGGCGCATCGAGATCGCTGCCGTGGTCCTGCCGTCCGTCCTGCTGGCGGTGCTCGTGTGGGTCGATTACGCGGTGCTCGAGCCGCTCCTGCCGGCCGGCACACGCCAGCTGGTATTCCTGGCGCTCGGTGTGGCTGGGATCCTGGCGTTCTCGTTCGCCATCTTCAGCCGGCTCAGTGAGCTCCAGCTTCGGGAGCGCGTGCAGCGCGAGCGCCTCGGCGAGCTCGCGAGCACGCTCGACCGCCGAAGCAGGCAGCTCGAAGCGCTCAATCAAGCAGGGCTCACGCTCGCGGCTGACCTCGAGACCGCCTCGGTCCTCCAGCGCATCTCAGATCTCGCGCGGAATGTCGCGGGCGCCAGGTACGCGGCCCTCGGGATCTTCAACGAGAACGCCGAGGTCGTGCAGTTCCTCACCTCGGGCATCACCCCGGAGGAGCGCGCCCGGATCGGACACCTTCCGCGCGGACGGGGTCTGCTCGGGCTGCTCCAGGAAGAGCCGCGGGCGATCCGCCTGCGTGACATAGCGGAGCATCCATCTTCGGTCGGCTTCCCCGCCGGCCACCCGCCCATGAAGAGCTTCCTGGGAGTGCCCATCCTCTGGCGCGGGCGGTCGGTCGGGAACCTGTACCTCACGGAGAAGATCGGCGCCGAGGAGTTCAGCGCCGAGGACGAGGAGGCGATCCGGACGCTCGCGGCGCAGGCGGGCATCGCCATCGAGAACGCGCGCTTGGTCGAACAGGTCGGGCGGGTATCCGTGCTCGAGGAGCGGCAGCGCATCGGTATGGACCTTCATGACGGCGCGATGCAGTCCCTGTACGGCGTGGGCCTCCTGCTGGAGGATGCCGGGCAGCGCGTCCCGACCGAGCCCGGTGCGTCCCGCGCGACCATCGAGCGCGCGGTCGAGCTGCTCAACGGCACGATCGCTGACCTGCGCCGCTACGTCACCGGGCTGCGGCCCATCCGAGGGGCGGAGCGCCCTCTATCCGAGTCTCTGCCGACGCTCGCGACGCAGCTCGGGCAGGGGGCGGTGCTCGATGTCCGCGTCGAGGTCGACGCGGATGCGGAGCGGGATCTCGACCCAGAGCAGCGCGAGGCCGCCTTCTACATCGCCGCGGACGCGCTGACGAACGTCGCGCGTCACGCCCGCGCGGCCTCGGCAACAGTGCGTTTCGCGCGCGGTGAGGGAGGAGCCGTGCTCGAGGTGCGTGACGACGGCGTCGGCTTCGAAACGGCGGCGCGCGGCAGCGGGCTCGGCCTGCGGAACATGCGGGAACGCGCCTTCGTCGCGGGCGGCAGACTGCACATCGCGTCGGCGCCCGGCCGCGGCACGCTCGTCCGGCTGGAGCTGCCGCTCGAGGGGGAGGTGGCGCGATGAGCGAGGACCGTCCGGTCCGCGTACTGATCTGCGACGACCATGAGGTCGTCCGCGAGGGCCTACGTACCCTCTTCTCGAAGCGGCCTGGGCTCAGCGTCGTCGGCGAGGCGGCGACGGTGAAGGAGGCCATCCAGGCCGCGGCACGCGCGAAGCCCGATGTCGTGATCATGGACGTGCGGCTGCCGGACGGGAACGGGATCGAAGCCTGCCGTGCGATCCGTGAGGCGCGCCCCGAGACCGGCGTCATCATGCTCACCTCATACGCCGACGATGAGGCGCTCTTCTCCTCGATCCTCGCGGGAGCGGCGGGGTACCTCTTAAAGGACGCGAAGGCGCAGGCGGTCCTCGACGCCGTCGTCGCGGTCGCGCAGGGCCGCTCGCTTCTCGACCCGAGCGTGACCGGCGCGGTCCTCGAGCGCGTCCGCAAGGGGACCGCCGAAGATCCCGTCCTGGCGTCGCTCACCGAGCAGGAACGCAAGGTCCTGGAGCACGTCGCCGAGGGCAAGACGAACCGGCAGATCGGCGAGACGATGTTCCTCTCTGAGAAGACCGTCAAGAACTACGTGAGCCGCATCCTCGACAAGCTGGGTCTCGCCCGGCGGGCCGAGGCGGCCGCGTACATGGCGAGGCGCCGCCCGAAGTACTGACATCGGTCGCTCCCGCGGGGTCGGCGCGGCCCTGATCGCGGTACGAAAGGACCTGCCCGATCGGGGCCTATCGGTACTGTCTCGGGTCGTCCCTCGTCGTCAGGGTGGCCCGCGTGAGCCCTCAGGTGGCGGACCACGCCATCGGCACCGAGCCGCGCACGCCGATCCGCATCCTCATCTGTGACGACCACGAGGTCGTGCGCGAGGGCCTGCGGACGCTCCTCGCGGGCCGGGCCGACATGCGGGTCGTCGCCGAAGCGGGTACCTGCGCCGACGCGATCGAGGCGGCGGCACGCGAGACGCCGGACATCGTGATCATGGACGTCCGCCTCCCCGACGGGAGCGGCGTTGAGGCCTGCCGGGCCATCCGGGAGATCCTGCCGGCGACGCGCGTGATCATGCTCACGTCCTATTCGGACGACGGAGCCCTGTACGCCTCGATCGTGGCCGGCGCGTCGGGATACCTGCTCAAGCAGACCCGCGGCCGCGCGCTGGTCGAGGCGATCGAGACGGTCGCGGGAGGCCGAGCGCTGCTCGATCCCGACGTCACGGCGAAGGTGCTCGAGCGAATACGTCACGGGCGCGCGGACGAGGATCCGGCGCTCGCGTCGCTCACCGACCAGGAGCGTCGCGTGCTGGAGCATCTCGCTACGGGGAAAACCAACCGCGAGATCGGCGAGGCGCTGTTCCTCTCCGAGAAGACCGTGAAGAACTACGTGAGCCGGATCCTCGAGAAGCTCGGGCTGCACCGCCGCGCCGAGGCGGCCGCGTTCGCGGCCCGCCGCGGGATGGGCGACTGACCGGACGCGATCATGGTCGCGGCCGGTGGTGCCGGAGATCCCGTACCAGTAGTGCCGACCGTCCGCGCCCCTAGGGCCATTCTGACCTCGCGCTCGTACCCAGACCGAGGCAGGCTGGCCGCGTGCCGATCGCACGCCGCTCGCTCCTGAAGCTCCTCGGCGGGGGTGCGGTCGCCGCCACTGCCACTCAGGTCCCGAGCTTCGCGAGCGAGGCCGCCACGCCGGCCAGCGCGCCGGCGACCGCCGCCAACGGACGCCTGCGGCGCTGGGCGATGGTCATCGATCTGCGCCGCTGCGACGGCTGCCAATCGATCGGCAAGCCGC
>CAZTAI010000143.1:0-4808 GCA_964611555.1 uncultured Chloroflexota bacterium
AGGTAGGGCAGGTTCGCCGTGACCACGTCCACCTCTCCCTCGAGCGGCTCGAGCAGGTCGCCCTCTAGCAGGTTTACACGATCGTCCAGCCGATGAGCCCTGATGTTCTCGCGCGCGACCTCGAGCGCGTCCCTGGAGACGTCCGTGGCGACCACGCGCACGTGCGGCGCATGCACGGCTATAGCGATGGCGATAGCGCCGGAGCCCGTCCCGACGTCCGCGACGCGGGTCCCGCCCCCGGCGCGCAGGTGCGCGAGCGCCGCCTCGACCAGCGTCTCGGTCTCCGGACGAGGCACCAGGACGCGCGGATCCACGGCGAAGCGAAGGCCGAAGAACTCCTTCCAGCCGCGCAGGTAGGCCACCGGCTCGCCCGCGGCCCGCCGCTCGATGAGGTCCGCATACGCACGCTCTTCGTCCGCAGAGACCTTCGCGTCCAGGTGGGTGTAGAGCTCCTCCTTCGTGACGCCACAGGCATGCGCCAGAAGAAGGTCTGCCGCGAGGGCCGCGGTGTCGTCGCCGCTCGCGCGGAGCCTCGCGAGCCCGTTGGCGCGCGCTTCGGCCCGCGTCACCACGGCCCGAAGTATCTAGAGTCTTCCCGTGCCCGCGCCGGTCGGCATCGCGGACATCATCGCGGCCCGCCGCGTCGTGGACCGCTACCTGCCGCGCGCGCCACTGGAGCGCTCACCGCTCCTCTCGCGCGAGCTGGGGGTGGAGATCCACCTCAAGATCGAGACCTTCAAGCCAACGCGCACGTTCAAGGTGCGCGGCGCCCTCAATAAGATCGCGTCATTGGACGATGCGGCCCGGGCGCGAGGCGTGGTCGCCGCGTCGGCGGGCAGCCACGCGCAGGGCGTCGCCTACGCGGCGTGGGCCCTGGGCGTCTCGGCCACCGTGGTCATGCCGGCGGGCGTCTCGCCGACGATCGTCGGCGTGTGCGAGGCATACGGGGCCACCGTGCTCCTCAAGGGCGACGTCTACGACGACACCCTCTCGCTCGCCCACCGCATCGAGCGTGACGAGGGCCGGGCCTTCGTCCACCCGTACGCCGACCCGCTCATCATCGCCGGGCAGGGCACGATCGGCCTCGAGATCCTCGAAGACCTCCCCGACGTCGCGACGGTCGTCGTCGGCGTGGGCGGCGGCGGCTTGATCACCGGCATCGGCACCGCGCTCAAGGCCACGCGGCGCCAGATCCGAGTGGTCGGGGTGGAGCCGGAGGGCGCCGACGCCTTCGGCCGCTCCCTCCGGGCGGGCCATCCGATCGAGCTGGAGCGCCCCTTCAGCATCGCCGACAAGCTGGTCGCCAAGAGCACCAAGGCGCTGAACGTCGAGCTGGGCCTGGAGGTCGTGGACGAGGTCGTCACGGTGACCGAAGAGGCCCTGGCGGACGCCACTTTCCACTATCTGGAGCGCCTCTCCCTGCTGGTCGAGCCCTCCGGCGCGGCCTCCCTGGCGGCGCTGCGCTCGGGCCGCCTGGACGCGGGGAAAGGGCCGGTCGTGCTGGTCGTCAGTGGCGGCAACGCCACGCCGTCGGTGCTCGCGCGCATCCTCTCCGAGCGCACCCGAGCCCTCGCGGCCACTCGCGCGTGACCGTCCACCACGGGCGGATCGCGGTCCGTTCGCGAGGGCACGAGGACACGGTCGAGATCACTGACCAAGTTGCCGCGGAGGTCCGCGCTTCGAAGATCCGCGACGGTCTCTGCACCGTGTCGGTGCTGCACACCACCGCCGGCGTGTTCGTGAACGAGAACGCCGACCCCGACGTGCAGCGCGATCTACTCGCGTCGCTCGAGAGACTGGTCCCTGAGGGCGCGACATACCGTCACGCTGAAGGGAACTCGCCCGGACACGTCAAGAGCGTGATCACCGGCAGCTCCGTGACGCTCGCGATACGCGAAGGAGCGCTCGAGCTCGGGCGCTGGCAGGGGATCTACCTAGCGGAGTTCGATGGACCGCGCGATCGATCCGCGACCATTACCTGCATCGGGGAGACGCGGGTCTAATATCGGCCGCCTCAGGGGAGGGGCGACATCGCGACTCACGTCATCTTCGATCCGTCTTCATTTGGACCGATCGCGCCATGAGCTCATGGCGTGCGCTGCTGCGTGGAGATCCACTCCCCTGGCTCCTCGAGAAGAAGGATCCCGCCGTGCGCGCGATGACGCTGCGCAATGTCCTCGATCGATCGTCGCGCGACGCGGAAGTGCGTGAAGCGAGTCAGCGCGCGATGTCACTGCCTCCGATGTCCACGATCCTCCGCCGCCAGGGCGCCGACGGTCGCTGGAACGGCGGCCAGATGTACTCGCCGAAGTACACGGGCACCCACTGGTCGATGCTGCTCCTCGGCGAGTACGGCGTGGACGGTTCCGATCCGCGCGTTCGCCTGGCCGCGCGCCGGATCCTGGACGATCTGGCCTCCGGCGACGGCCCGGAGGCCGCAAATGGCCAGGATCACGGCGTTTCCTGCTTTTTCGGGAACGTCGTCAGGTACGTCTCGGGGGCGGGATACGGCTCCGACCCGCGCCTGGATCCGGTCATCCAGCGCCTCGTCCGCGACGCCAAGAAGTTCGACGCTGCCTGCCACATCAACGACGACCAGCCCTGCGCGTGGGGCTACGCCCGCCTGGTCTGGGGCCTTGCGGCTCTGCCGGAGGCCTCGCGCTCACGCGAGGTCGAGCGCGCCATCCGCCGCGGGGTCGAGTTCCTGCTCACCTATCGACCCGACAAGGTGGATCAGCGCTTCCAGCCCTACGGCTCGAGCTATCTATGGCGGCAGCTGAGCTTCCCGCTCTTCTACCAGGCCGACGTGCTGTTCGTGCTCCGTGCGCTCGACGCCGCTGGCGCCATCGACGACCCGCGGGCGCAGTCCTCGATCGCGTGGCTGCTATCGCGCCAGGACGAGCGCGGGCGCTGGGGTGGCCGCGCCCCCTACGCCGACCGCATGCCCTCGAAGATCGACTCGAGCAAGTGGGTGACGCTTCAGGCCATCACGCTGCTCAAGCACGCGTTCCCCGGCGCGGATTGAGCCTGCTCTTCCATCGGCCGTGACCGCCGTGCGACGGAAGGTCCTCCCGATCCCGCGCATGCGGCCCGGCGAGGGCCGCGAGTGCAGCCTTCACGCCTCGCTCGCCGCGGCCACCGGCGCCGATTACGACGAGCTGATGGGCGCCAGCGGCGCGGCCTTCACAACGACCATCGACGAGGCCACCTGGGACCCCATCGCGGCGGCACCGCTCGACGGCGAGACGCTGGAGCGCGCCGCGCGCGTCGCGGGCGTGCGCGTGGACCGCGTCACGCCGCCGTTCGAGGCCGACATGCAGGAGCTGGTCGTCGAGCGCGTCATCGAGGCGATCGAAGCGAAGCTGCCGCCGCTCATCCGTGGCGCGGTCGGGCCCGCCGAGTTCGGCCTGATCGTCGGGTACGACCTCGGACCTCGCGGAGACGGGGCGACGCACGACCCCGCCTTCCTGGTGCGCACGTTCTTCGACCGCGGCGAGGAGCCAACGCGGATCGGGTGGGACGCTTTCGCGGGCGAGGGACACGGCGAGCCGTTCTTCCTCGATAGCGGCGCGAAGCCCGCCAGGGACGCGGTGGTGCGGCAGGCGATCTCACTCGCGGTAGCGGCGGCCGACGGTAGCGAGCGCGCGATCGCCGCGTGGCTCGGTGGCCTGCGCGACGCGGAGCGGTGGAACGACCCGAAGCACGTCGGCAGCGGCGCGTTCGCGGACCACACGATGCGCACGATCCTCGCGGACAAGCGCCGCGCGGGGGCGCGCTACCTCCGCAGCGCGCGCGGGAACGTCGAGCCGCGCGTCGGCGCCGATCTCCTCCGTGCGGCGGAGGCCTACGGCCACGTGGTGGAGGCGGCGGAGCGAGCCGGGGTCGGCCCGTTCGATCCCGCCGTGGCGATGCGCTTCGCCGAGGGCGGCCAGCGCCGGGCCTGGGCCAACCTGCTCGAGACCGCGGTGAAGCACGAGGCCGACGCGCACGAGGCTCTCGGCTCCGCGCAAGCTTCCCTCCGCTGATCCCCTAGGCTGCGGCACGGTGCCCGACGTCCTGATCGCCGCTCTGCTCGGCATCGTCCAGGGCCTGACCGAGTTCCTGCCGGTCAGCTCACACGCCCACTTAGTCATCGGACAGCGCGTCCTCGGCGCCGACCCCGCGCGCTTCGGCCTGCCCTTCGACGTGGCCGTCCACATCGGGACGCTCGCCGCGGTCCTCATCTACTTCAGCGGAACCTGGCTCGAGCTCCTTCGTGGCCTTTTCGCTGGCCGCTGGCGGCTACCCCTGCTTCTCGCGGTCGGGACCGTTCCCGCGGTCATCGCCGGAGTGATGCTCGAAGAGACCGTCGAGCGAGAGCTGCGTCAGGTGTCGGTGATCGTGGTGACCCTCGTGGTCGGGTCGATCATCTTCCTCATCGCGGAGCGGTACGCCAGGCAGATCAAGGGCATCACCGGGGTCGGCTACCGGGACGCGATCCTGGTCGGGATCGCGCAGGCCATCGCGCTGTTCCCCGGGATCTCACGCTCCGGCATCACGATCTCCGCCGGCCTCGCGGTCGGCCTGACCCGCGCGGAGGCGACGCGCTTCAGCTTCTTGCTGTCGACGCCGGTGATCGCGGGTGCGATCGCCAAGACGCTGCTGGACGAAGGTGCAGCCGGGCTGCTCGCCAACCCCGATGTGGTCGTGGTCGGCGTCGTCGCCTCGTTCGTCTCGGGCATCGCGGCTGTCACGTTCCTGATGAGCTTCATGCGCCGGCACTCGCTGGCCTGGTTCGTTCCCTACCGACTTGCCCTCGCCGCGATCCT
>CAZTAI010000144.1:0-4808 GCA_964611555.1 uncultured Chloroflexota bacterium
GGCCGCGACCAGGCGCCCGCCGGCAACGGCGACCACGCGCACGCTCCGCTCGGTCCTGGGTGGCGGCGCGCGGTAGTGGTCCACGGTGGCGCGGCTCTTGGTCTTCCAGCCGTCGCGGTCCGTGAAGGGGTAGGGGTCCACGGTGCTGCCGGCGCCGAGGATCAGGTAGGGCGTGTCCGCGATGCCGTCTCCGTCGCCGTCGGTCCCCTTGTGGTCGGCCCACCAGTTCCCTTCCTTGGTCGCCGGATCGTGCCAGACGTTGTCATTTCGGCTGTCCGAGACCTGCGGCCGGTTGCCGACGATGTTGTTGTGGAAGAACACGTTCTCGCGTGAGTTGCTGTACCAGACGCCCCAGTTGATGTTGCTGTCGATGGTGTTGCCGATCACGCGATTCGCGCGGCCCTCGTAGAAGTAGATCCCGTACCCGCCGGGGCTGTTGTACG
The DNA here is from genome assembly GCA_964611555.1 of uncultured Chloroflexota bacterium. Lineage (GTDB taxonomy): Bacteria > Chloroflexota > Limnocylindria > P2-11E > P2-11E > GWC2-70-10. The sequence goes on from CAZTAI010000144.1 coordinate 444, forward strand.
TCTGGCGCGATAGGTCGTTGTCCAGGACGAGCGACTCGCTGGTGTTCTGGAGGTGCAGCCCGTAGATGTTCCTCTCGACCACGTTCCCGCGGATCGTGGCCTGCGTGGAGTCGTGGACGTAGAGCCCGTAGCGGCTGCTCGACGCGCTTACGCCCTCGATCACGCCCTGGGTCACGCGGACGAAATAGACGGCGGTCGAGAACGCCGTGATGGACCCGTTCTGAACGGTGACCCCGCTGCGCCCTTCCACGCGCACGCCCACGCTGTCGAGCTGCGGCTGAGGCCAGGTCTGCGGTCCCATCCCCGGCCCGGTGATGCGCTTGCCGCCGAGGTCGACGGTCACGTTGTCGGCGACGACGACCAGCCCATCGCCCGTGCAGGTGAGGTCGCCTGACAGGACGAAGTCCTTGTCGATGCGCTGCCCGCAGCCGGGCGAGCTGGCGACCTGCGCGGTGGGCGTCGCCGTCGCGGCCGGGGCCGCCGGTGTGGCTGCCGGTGTGGCTGCCGGTCCGCTTGCTGGCGCCTGGCACGCGCCGACGATGAAGACGGCCAGCGCGGAGGCGAGCGCGGCGCGCATCGTCATCCGAGCCTACATACAGCGCCGGCGCCGCCTCGGTTCCGGCCGCTGGCGCCGGTCCTGCCACGCTGAGGGTCACTGGCAAGGCAGTCAGCGGTTGACGCGGCCCCTGCCAAGCGGTAGACCGCAGGGCATCGGGCGCGCGGCACGCGGGAAGTGGCGGTTGCCGGGCATGCGGCGAGGGTCGACCGGCATCGGCAAGAAGGCGAGACGCCTCGACTCCGCTTCGAGGGGCTCGGTCGAGCACATCGGCCCAGGCGAGAAGATCCAGCAGCCCTTCGAGCCAGGCGACTTCATGCTTACCCACAGCGGTTCGCTTGTCAGCCGCCTGACGCAGCTAGCGCAGCAGATCCGCTTCCGCGGGGCGGATCACAAGTACGCTTTTTGGAGTCACGCGGCAGTCATCGTGTCGGCCGAGGGAGACATCGTCGAGGCAGTGGGGGCGGGCGTGGTGCGCCGCAAGCTCGCCGACTATGCGCGGTTCGGACCATCGTTCACATTGACGCATCGGCCGAAGACCGCGCTCAGGTGGCTGGATTCGCCGAGCGCTGCCTGGACTTGCGATACGACCTGCTGAACAACGTGAGCATCGTGCTCTGCTATCTCACCGGCACGGCCCTGAGGTTCGGCATGAGCGGTCAGATGATCTGCGGCGAACTGGTCGCCCGGGCGCTCGAGCGGACGTCAGCGGTCTTCGAGCAGGACCCCTCGCACATGATGCCCGCTGACCTCGCCAGGATCTACCGTGTCGATCCGCCAACAGACCAGCCGAAAGGCATCGCCAGCCTCGGCTAAGCGGCCGCGACCGGGATCCGCCCGAGCGCCTCGCGAGCCCGCCGGAGGTCGTCGAGCGCGCCGAGCGTCCCGAGCTCGTCCACCGCCTGGGCGAGCAGCGCGCGATCCCCGAGGTGGCGGCCCGCCTCCGCGAGCCCTAGGGCGTGCTCATGTCGGAGTCCCATGGACGACGCGAGCTCGCGGCCGCGCGCCCACTCGCTCTCGGCGGCTTCGCGCCGGCCGCGCAGCATCTCGTATGTCCCGGCGAGACGGCGTACGCGCGCGCGGCTCTCCTGGTCGATCCGGCTCTGGCGCCGGGCGCGTGAGAGGGCCGCCTTCGCCTTGGCGAGCCACGACTCGCGCTCCGCGCCGGTCGCGCGCTCCGCGTGCGCGAGATAGACCTGCGCCGCGGCCGTACGCACGGGCGTGATGAACCCGCGGAGCTTTCGCTCGTTCACCAGACGCTCGCTCGCCTCGACCTCCGCGAGCGCCTCGTCGTAGCGGCCTTGATGGAGGAGGACCAGGCCGAGGTCGGACCGGGAGCGGCACATGTTCGGCAGGTCGGGCACCTCGCGGAGCAGCTCGATCGACGACCGGAGATGGCGCTCGGCGTCGTCCAGCATTCCCGCCTCGGCGAGGCTCCATCCGAGCAGGAAGTCCGACCATCCGCGCACCTGTGGATCGGCCGCGTCGCGACCCATCCGCTCCATCTCGCCGGCGATGCGCCGGCAGGTCGCGGCGTCCCCCGTGCTCTGCGCGACCCACGCACGGCCCCAGCTCGCCGCACCCCAGCGCCGGATGTCGCCGGCCTGCCAGAAGTGCTGCGCCGCGCGCTCCCACTGGACCGTCGCCCCCTCGCGATCCCAGATCCGGTGCAGGTGATACGCGAGGCCAAGATCGCCGTAGCCCCGCGCCACGGGGTTCTCGAGGGTCGCGGCGACGCGCCGCGCGCGGTGGTGGTACGAAGCCGCAAAGCGCGTTAGCCCGAGGAGATCGCAGATGAAGCCGACGCCGAACGAGCCCACGACGATGCCGAGAGCGAAGCCCTCGCGCTCGGATCGGTCGAGCAGGCGGAGCGTCGACAGGACGATCCGGTACGGGTCGACGTAGTAGTCGATCCAGCCGAGGATCTCGTATATCAGGCGGCGCTCCTCGGATCCGGGGCCGCCCGGGCCTGGTGCCCGGCGGATGAAGATCCACGGCAGCAGCCGGTGACCGAGCTGGACGACGACCTCGGCGGCGATCGCGGCCCGGACGCGCACCTTGCCCTGTGGAAGTGGCTCGTGGAGCGCCGCGAGCGCGCGCCGGATGTGCTCGCGCGCACGGTCGTGCTCGCCGCGCCGGAAGAGCGCCTCGGCGATCCGCCGCTCGAGCGACGCGCGCTTCAGCGGATCCCACTCATCACCGAACGCGCGGGCGTACGCGTCGATGGCGTCCTGGTAATGCGTGAGCGCTTCGGTGTCGGCGGCGAGGCGGCCGGCCTGATCGCCCGCCTTGAAGAGGTGCTCCTGCGCCTTCGGCCACTCCTCCGCCCGGGCGTAGTGGTACGCGAGCACCCCGTGGAACTCCTCGATCCGGTCCGCGAAGAGCCGTTCGATCGCGTCGCCGACCCGCCGGTGGAGCTCGCGCCGCCGCCGGACGAGCATGCTCTCGTAGGCGGCCTCCTGGGTGATGCCGTGTTTGAACCAGTACTCGACCTCGGGCACGCGGGCGCGCTCGACGACGAACTCGAGATCGGTGAGCTCGGCGAGCGTCCGATCGAGATCCGCCGCGACGTCGGCGATCTCGCGCAGCACGCGGTACAGGAAGGTCCGGCCGATGACGCTCGCCACCTTGAGCGTTCGCTCGAGCTCGTCGTCGAGGCGATCGAGGCGGGCGGTCACCACCATGCGAAGCGAGTCCGGGAGCGAGACGCGCTCGAGGTCGCCTACGACGCGCCAGCCGCCCGTCCCATCGCGAGCGAGCACTCCCTGATCGATGAGCGAGCGGACGACCTCTTCGAGGAAGAACGGGTTGCCCTCTGTCTTCGCGACGAGGCGCCCCGCGAGGAGCTCGGCGGGCTCGTCGGCTCCGAGGAGGTTCCGAGCGAGGGTCTCACTGTCCGCTGGCGTGAGCGGCCCGAGGCGCACTTCCGAGAAGCGTGCGCCGAGCAGGGATGCCGCCGCCGTCCGCAGGGCCGCGGCGGGCGTGTCACGCTCGGGCCGGCTCGACCCGATGAGGAGGATCGGGCTCTCCGCGACGAGCGGCGCGACGTGCTCGATGAGTGCTGCCGATGAGGCATCGACCCAGTGGAGATCCTCGAACACGAGCACGAGCGGCCGCCGCCCCGCAAGGGCGCTCACGAAGAGCCGCGCGGCTCGGAACACCTGGCGGCCGACCGCGTCGCCGGTCAAATACCGGACACGCGCCTCGACATCGGCTGGGAGCCGCAGCGCGATGACGGTCGCGAGGTACGGTAGGAGCTCATCGGACTCGTCGGCGAAGAGCTCGCGGCAGAGTCCAGCGAGCTTGGACCAGCTACCGGCCTCCGTGTCGTCCTCCGAGATCCCGGCGGCGGCGCGCACGATCTGGATGAACGGCCAGTACGGGATCGCCTGCGAGAGCGACGCCGAGATCCCCTCGAGCCAGGTGACCGACGAGCCGGCGCGCGCCCGCGCTTCCGCGATGAGCCGCGACTTCCCGAGACCGGCATCCGCGATCACCGCGACCGCGGCGCCCTCGCCCCTGGCCAGCCCGCGGACATGCTCGGCGATGAGCGCGAGCTCCAGCTCACGGCCGACGAGGACCGACGCGATCGGCCGCGACGTCCTCCGGCCCGGCGCACCACCGCGCGCGACGATGGAGACGAGGCGATGGGCCTCGAGAGGCCGCTCCTTTCCGCGGACGCGGACCGGCTCGATCTCTTCGAAGGTGAACTCGTCCTTGGCTTGCCGCCGCGTCAGCGACCCCACGAGGATCTCGCCGGGCCGGGCCGCGCTCTGCAGCCGCTGCGCGGTGTTCACCACGTCGCCGAC
>CAZTAI010000145.1:0-4803 GCA_964611555.1 uncultured Chloroflexota bacterium
GCCCGGGCTCTACAACTCGTACAACGCGCTCGCGGCGCTGGCGGCCGCGCGCGCGCTCGGCATCGCCGAGCCCACCGCGGCGCGCGCGATCGCCGCCTTCAAAGCCGCGTTCGGGCGGCTCGAGGTCATCGAGGCGAACGGACGGCGCCTCCGCCTGGTCCTGGTGAAGAACCCCGCGGGCTTCAACGCCGCCATCGCTTCGCTCCTTGAGCAGGGCGGAACGCACCGGATCCTCGCGGCGCTCAACGACCGGGACGCAGACGGCCGCGATGTCTCTTGGATCTGGGACGCCGACTTCGAGGCGCTGGCTCCCGCGGTCGAGCACGCCGTCGTCACCGGGCTCCGCGGCCGCGACCTCGCGCTCCGGCTCAAGTACGCGGGCGTCCCGCGCGAGCGGATGGACGTTGTCGACGGCTGGTCCGCGGCGCTCGATCGCGCCATCGGCACGGCGCCTGCCGGCAGTGAGGTCGTGGTGCTCACGACGTACACGGCGCTCCTGGCCCTACGCGGTGAGCTGGCCCGCATGGGACACGTCGGGCAGTTCTGGGAGGACTGACCAATGGACCTCCGGATCACCCACCTCTACCCCGACCTCATGTCCATCTACGGCGACCGCGGCAACGTGCTGACGCTGGCTCAGCGCGCGCGCTGGCGCGGCATCCCGGTCGAGGTCCGCGCGCACGAGGCCGGGGACCAGCTCGATCGCGACTGGGCCGACCTCTACTTCTTCGGTGGCGGTCAGGACGTGGGGCAGGACGTCGTCTCGCGCGACCTCGAGGGGACCAACGGAGGAGCCCTGCGACGCTCCCTCGCGGGTGGTGCCGCGGCGCTGTCGGTCTGCGGCGGCTACCAGCTCCTGGGCCGCGAGTACATCCCGGCCGAGGGTCCCTCCATCCCCGGCCTCGGCGTCCTCGACGTCACCACGCGCGCGGGATCGAAGCGGTTCGTGAACAACCTGCTCGCCGAGGCACCGCAGGGGACGTTGATCGGATTCGAGAACCACTCGGGACGCACCTACCTCGGACCCGCGGCGCACCCGCTCGCGACCGTGCTCGTGGGGCACGGCAACAACGGAGAGGACAAGACCGAAGGCGCGGTCCAGGGGAAGATCGTCGGCACCTACTGCCACGGCTCGGTGCTGCCCAAGAACCCGTGGCTCGCGGATCTGCTCCTTAAGTGGGCGCTCGAGCGCCGCCACGGACCCGTGACCCTCGAGCCTCTCGACGACAGCGAAGAGCTGGCCGCACAGCGCTCCGCGGTGGAGGTCGCCCGGACCCGACCTTAGGCGGCAGTGTCACAAGCCCTGTCCGATGGAGCGGACCCGTGCACGGGTCGGCTCGCGCCAGTGGTACCGCTGTCCTCGTGACCCTTCTGCTTGCCCTTGCCCTCCCAGGTCCAGCACACGCCGACGGCGGCTGCGGAGCGTCGGGCCGGCCCGCCTGCACGGTCATCCGGCCACTCGCCCCGACCGAGCCCGGCCCGGCGGCGCTGGGCGCCCCGGACTGTGTCGTCCAGATCGGCGGCCTCGGGAGCACCGCTGATTCGACGGCACGCGCCTTCGACGGTCTGACGGTCGATGGCACCGAGACGAGCGTCCTCGACTACGACGCGCTGGGGCGGATCGCCGCCGCCGCGGAGGCGCTGCGCGCCCACGTCGCCCGCATCAGAGATGGATGCGCTGCGATCCACCTCGTCGCCCACTCGATGGGCGGCGTAGTGGCCGACCGCGCGTTCTCGAAGGGGCTGTCGAGCGCGGACCGCGTCGTCACGTACATCCCGCTGGCCAGCCCGCACAACGGCTCGTCGCTCGCCCGTCATCTGTGCGGCGTCGGCGAGGTCGATCCCGACTACGCGGATCTGCTCCGTCAGGTCTCCGTCCTTCTAGACGTGCCCGACCCCACGGCTGCCGCTATATGCGACCTCGCCCGCGTGCAGCCGCCCCGCCCGCCGCGCGGAGTCGAGACCTCGAGGCTCCGGCTCGTGACCGATCCGCTGGTCCTACGCCGCGATCACGTGGCCGCCTACTTCGACGTGCGCGAGCTCCTCCCGCTCGAGGCTGCGGAGGTCGAGGGCCACGGCGGGATACTCCAGAGCGCCCAGTCCCGAGAGATCGTCCTGCGGTCCATCGAGCAGCGCGCGATCCCAGGCGACGAGCGCGCCGCTGACCAGCGGCTGATGGCCGAGGTCGCGAGCCACACGGCCGAGAGCGCAGCGTCGGTCGCGCACGATGCCGTCGCCGGGATCGTCTGGTCCGGCGCCGTGCTCGCGCGGCTAGTGGCCGTCGCCCAGGAGATCTTCGCACGGGTGCGCGAGAGCGTCGTGCTCACTGGTCCGCACGTCCTCTCCTATCTATCGCACCTCCCAACGGTCGGCTCGACGCGGTTCGCGAGGTGAGCGAGCGCGGACAGGCCCTCGTCGAGTTCGCGCTGGTCCTCCCGTTCCTGCTGGCATTCGCTCTCGCGATCGCGCTCATGACAGAGATCGGCGTCGCCCGCCTTGCGCTCGAGAACGCCGCGGCCGAAGCGGCGCGCATCGGCGCGCTCACGAATGACGACGAGGAGATCCGTCGAGCGGCGCTTGCGGCCGTCGCGCCGATCGATCCCCTAGCGGTGACGGTGCGGATCGAGCCGGGGGAGCTCGAGCCGCCGCGCGATCACGACCCGCGCGGGACGATCCTCCGGGTCGGCCTCGAGCACAGCGTCGCAGTACCGCTGGGGATCGCCGGCCTTCCAGGCGTGACCCTCCGCGCCTGGGCCGCTCGCGTTATGGAGTGGACGCCGTGATCCGCACGGAGTCAGGGCAGTCGCTGGTCGTTGCGGCGCTGCTTCTCGGGGTTGCGGCTCTGGCGGTCACGCTCATGCACGGCACGCAGGACCGCCTCATCTCGGCCGTACGTGATCAACGCACCGGAGAGGCGGCGGTGGCCGCGGCAGGCTCGGCGGTCGCCGATCTCCAGCTCGCGCGCGTGCGTGCGGGCGGGCGACCGCTGACGATCGGCGAGATCGAGTCCTTCGCCGCTGAGCCGTCAGTCCTCGAGGCGGCACGGCTCGCGGCCCGGCGCATCGCCGAGGTGCACGATGAGACCCGGCCCATCGACGTAGCGGTCCTGTCGTTCGGCTCGGAGATCGAGGTGCATCTCACGCTCGGCGGGCGTATGCACATCGCGCTCGTCGCTCCGCCCGCGTGATCAGGCGCAGGCTCGCGCCCGCGGTCCCGCGCCGGCGGCTGCTTCTCCTGGCGGCTGCGGTGGTCGCCGCCACTCTCGCGGTCGCCAGCGCCGTAGCCCCGAGCAGCGCGTCCCCGGCTCACGCGACGGCTCTGCGTCTCGCGGATCGCCTCGAGCCGCAGACGTGGGCCCTCGCCATCCCGCTCGCGTGGATGGCCGCGCCGCTCATTGAGCTTCGCGAAGGCGATGTCCTCGATCTGATCGGAACGCGCACCAGCGAGCGTGCTAACGCGAGCGAGGTCGCAGGTGGTCTTCGGGTGATGTCGCTCGACGACCGCAGCCTCGTGGTGGAGCTGACCGCCGCCGACGCGGCCGCTATCGCGGAGGCTCGGGCCAGGGGCCTGTCCTTCGTGCCGATCCTTCGGTCATCGCGATGACGCGCGCGCTCGTCCTCGGCGACAGCCTGCGCGCGACCGCATCCGCGCTTGCGCTCGAGCAGGTCATCGATCACCCGGATCTCGTTCTCGTGGATCTGGTCGATCCGGCCGCCGTCGAGGCCGCGGAACGGGCCGATCCGATGGTCCCGCGTGTAGTCCTGGCTGACCCAGAGCGGGCCGCGCTCCTGAGGGCGCTCGGCCGCGGCGGCTTCGAGGTCCTGACGTCGGTAGAGCCCGCAGCGATCGGTCCGCTCGTCGAGCGGCTGGCGCCGCCGCGACCACGACAGCGGACCCGCCTGATCCTCGTGAGCGGTGTGGCCGGCGGATGCGGACGGACGCTTCTGGCGGTCAACCTCGCGGCCCGACTGGCCACCCGCGGATCGGTCGCGCTCCTCGATCTGACCGGCTCTGGCAGCGCCGCGTGGTGGCTGCGCGTCGGGGCAGCCCCGTGGAGCGAGATAGAAGGAATGACGCTCGAGCTGACACCCGATCACCTCGCGGTCGTCGCCAGCGAGCGCGGCGCGGTCCGAGTGATCGGTGGCGGCGGATCCACGCCGAGCCCGGAGCTGGGCATCGCGGCGATACGCGCCGCGCTGTCGCTGGTCGACGTCGTGCTCGTCGATGCACCGCCGCTTCACGACGAGCGGACGCGATCGATCGAGGCGCTCGCCGACAGGATCCTGGTCCTCGCGGCCGACGATCTGGCCTCACGCGCGCAGCTCGGCGCGATACCGAAGGACGGTCACTGGATCCTGGCGTCGCGAGCGGAGCACGACGAGCTCTCGGGGCACAGCGTGATGCGCTCGCTCCCTGACGACGCCGCCGCGGTCCGTGACGCGGCCGACGGGGATGGCACGGTGGGCGGGCGATTGGGGCGGGCCTACGACGAGCTCGCCGAGCTACTCGCGATAGACGCGACCGAATGACGCTCCCGCTGCGCCAGCGCCTCGAGCGCGCTCTAGTGGAGCGACTACGCGAGGCTCCCGACGGACGTCCGAGGCGTGAGCAGCTCGGGCCGCTTCTGCGCGAGGCGTTGGCCGCGGAGCGCGCGGTGGTCCCCGCGGCAGAGCTTCGCGCCCTCGAGCGTCACTTCGAGGATCGGCTGTTCGGCCTTGGCGAGCTCGCTCCGTTGCTCCGGGATGAGCGTGTGAGCGAGGTCATGGTGAATGGGACCCGTGGGGTCTGGGTAGAGCGCGACGG
>CAZTAI010000146.1:0-2412 GCA_964611555.1 uncultured Chloroflexota bacterium
GTCGGCAGCGTGACGCTGCCCGACCCCACGCCGCAGGCGACCGCTGTGGCGAGCGCGGAGCAGGGCTCCGGCGCGCAGGGTAAGGATGGCGAGGAGTCCAAGAAGGAAGAGGCGACCGCCGCGCCGAAGGGGTCGTCCACGATCGGCGACAAGCTCGCCGAGGTCTCGAAGCAGTGGAAGGCCGCGATCGAGAAGATCAAACAGGAGCAGAAGAAGGCTCGCGAGGCGCAGAAGAAGGCCAAGGAGCGCGGCAAGAAGACTCCGGCACCTGCGGAGCAGCGCGGCCACGATGAGGACCGCGATGACGAGGAGCGCGAAGAGGACGACGACTAGCTCGTGTCCGACCCTCCGTGCCTGATCGTGCGGAGGGCTAGATCGAGCGCGGAGAGCACCGCGCGGCGGCGAGCCTCAGCGGCGCCCCCGGCGCGGACCACGGCAGACCTCTCGGTCGCGGGAGTGCGCACCCGGACGCTTGGCTCTCCACCTCGGGCCTGTTCGGTGACGATGATCACCTCGGCGCCGAGGTCCGCGACCCACCCGTAGAGGTCCGCGGCCGATGTGCCAGGTCGGACGACCCCGCCGGCATACCAGCCATCCGGCTCGGCTTCGGTGAGGGAGCGCGCCAGCTCACCTCCGGTCAGTCCCTCGGCGGTCGCGATGCGCCAGCCCCGCTCGGCGAGGGCACGTCCCACGGCCGCACCGAGCGTGTCGCCATCGACGCCCCACACGTAGCGGCCCACACGCTCGCGGATCGTCGCCTCCATTCGGGCGATGCGCTCGTCGCGTGCGCGCGTGTCCGTGTCGCGATCGGTGATGCGCACGTGCACGCCATCGGACTTCGCGTACGTGGCCACCGTCGGCGCGGTCGAGCGCACCAGATCGCCGATCGTCTCCTCGAGCGTCGACTCGCCGATGCCCAGCATCTTCAGCGTGCGGGAGTGGATAGGCGCCGCCGAGCGGAGGAGCGGCTCGACCTCGTGCTCCCACATGCGGGTCATCTCGCGCGGCACACCCGGCATGGCGACGAGCCTCTTGCCGTCCCTCTCGACGAGCCAACCCGGGGCCGTGCCCAGGGGGTTCGCCAGGGCTCGGCTCGATGGGATCAGCCAGGCCTGCTTCTGGTTGCGCTCCGGCATGCCGACGCCACGCGCGGCGAACCACGCCCGAAGCTCCGCCTCGAGGGCGGGGTCGACAGCGACCGTCTCGGCGAGCGCGGCCGCGATCGCCTCGCGTGTCAGGTCGTCCTCGGTCGGCCCCAGGCCGCCGGTGCATACGACCAGGTCGCTCCGCTCCCACGCCCGCTGGACCGCCTCCGTGGCCCGCGCCATGTTGTCGCCGACGGTCGACATCCAGTGACAGTCGATGCCGAGAGCGGCGAGCCGGCCCGAGAGCCACGCCGAGTTGGTGTCCACGATCTGGCCGAGCAGGAGCTCCGTGCCGATCGAGAGGAGCTCAGCCCGCACGAGCGATGGCCCGTCCGGTCGCCGGGCTGGGGGCGAAGCTAGATCGGCATGGGGCTTGCATCGAGCGGCTCCGAAAAACAGATCTCCCAACCCTTCCCTTCCTCACCACAGGCCCCGCCCAAAAAAGAGGCGGGGCCTCGTGGTTCCTGGAGGCGGTGGGGGCTGACGTACGATAGGCCGCCCGCTGGAGGTGACCGTGGCTACGGGCTACTGCGTCAAATGCAAGTCCTCGCGCGAGATCCGGGACCCCAAGCAGATCACCATGAAGAACGGCCGCCCGGCCACTCAGGGCACTTGCCCGGTGTGCGGCACACGCATCTTCAAGATCGGCGCCCTCGAGGCGGCGGCCGCGACGCCTCCAGCCGAGGACGCGACCTCCTAGCTGGCCCCCGGCGTGCTCCGGACCTCCGCTGGAGGTGAGCCCATGAAGACGAAGGACGTAATGACCAAGGACCCGGCCACGCTCGGGCCCCAGGCGACCCTCGGCGAAGCCGCGACCCTGATGCGCCAGGAGGACTGCGGCTCGATCCCGATCGTGGAGGGCGGCCGCCTGGTAGGCATCGTCACGGACCGCGACATCGTCGTCCGCGCCGTCGCGGCGGGGAAGGATGCGCGCACGACCGCGGTCTCCGAGGTCATGAGCGCGGATCCGGTGTGCATCTCGCCGGACACCGACGTGGACGAGGCCGCGAAGGTCATGGCCGAACGGCAGATCCGCCGCTTGCCCGTCGTCGAGGACGGGAAGCTCGCGGGGATCCTCGTGATCGGTCAGATCGCGCGACGTGAGCCCGACGAACAGCAGACAGGCGAGACCCTGAAAGAGATCAGCCAGCCGAAGAGTGGACTCGGATCACACGCACGCGGATAATTCGAGGTGGGCCGGTAGCTCAGCGGTAGAGCAGAGGACTCTTAATCCTCTGGCCGTGGGTTCGAATCCCACCCGGCTCAC
>CAZTAI010000146.1:2512-4800 GCA_964611555.1 uncultured Chloroflexota bacterium
ATCCCACCCGGCTCACACGCCCTAGGAGTGCCGACGCGGCAGCTTGCTGACGCAGGCGGCCGACGACGGGCGAGTACGGAGTACCGTGCCGTGCTTCCCGGCACATGGGAGAGGGAAGGGATCCATGGCGAAGTGTCCCGAATGCGACGCCGACGTGTCCGTCGGTGCCGATGCCGTGAAGGGCGAGATCGTCGCGTGCCCCGATTGCGGCGCCGAGCTGGAAGTGACCGGCACCGAGCCTGTCGCGCTGGCGCTCGCTCCCAAGGAAGAAGAAGACTGGGGTGAGTAGCCCCACCGTCGGTGTGCTCCTCTCCCGTGTCCGGGTGGAGGAGAAGCTCCTCCTCGAGGAGCTCGACCGGCGTCACATACCGACCAAGACGATCGATGACCGGGAGCTCGTCCTCGCGGTCGAGACGAAGCCCGACCTCGGCGTGGACGTCGTCCTGGAGCGCGCCATCCAGCACAGCCGCGCTCTCTACGCCCTCTGCGTGCTGAACACCTGGGGCATCCCGACCGTGAACACGTTCGAGGTGGCCGACGTCTGCGGCAACAAGCTGCTCACGACCATGCGCCTCATCCGCGACGGCGTCCCGACCCCGCGCACGCGGCTGGCGTTCACCCCCGAAGCCGCCCTCGCGGCCATCGAAGAGCTGGGATACCCGGCGGTCCTGAAGCCGCTCGTCGGATCGTGGGGCCGCCTCATCTCCAAGGTGAACGACCGCGATGCCGCCGAGAGCATCCTCGAGCACAAGGACGTCCTCGGGACCTACATGCACTCCATCTACTACGTGCAGGAGCACGTACCCAAGCCGGGCCGGGACATCCGCGCCTTCGTGGTCGGCGACGAGACCATCGGCGCCATCTACCGCGCGTCCGACCACTGGATCACCAACACGGCTCGGGGCGGCCAGGCCTCGAACTGCCCGGTCACGCCGGAGCTGCACGACCTCTGCGTCCGCGCGGCGCGGTCGGTCGGCGGCGGGGTCGTCGCGGTCGACGTCCTCGAGGCGCCCGAGGGTCTGCTGGTCAACGAGGTCAACTACACGATGGAGTTCCGCAATTCCATCGACACGACCGGGGTGAACATCCCCGCCAGGATCATCGACTTCGTCCTAGAGGTCGCGCGCAAGGCCGAACAGAGCCGCCCGTGAGCCTGCGCGCCGGCATCGTCGGCGCCGCCGGCTACGCCGGTGGCGAGCTGCTACGCCTGCTCCTCGGACACCCCGGTGTCCGCGAGGTCGTCGCCGGCAGCACGTCGCTGGCGGGCAAGCCGGTCACGGCCGCGCACCCGAACCTCCGCAAGCGCACCGATCTCGCGTTCGTCCCGTACGACGACGTGCGCGACTGCGACGTGCTCTTCCTGTCGCTTCCTAACGGCGCGCACCGCCTCGCGGAGTTCGAGGGGCGCGCCAAGCTCATCGTCGATCTCTCGTCCGATCATCGCCTTCGGGACGCGGCTGACTACGAGACCTGGTACGGCGCGACTCACCCGCATCCCGAGCGGCTCGCGAGCGCCGTGTACGGGATCCCGGAGCTGCACCGGTCGCGGATCAAGGGCGCCGCTCTCGTGACGGGCGCGGGCTGCAACGCGACGGCGGCCATCCTCGGGATACTGCCGCTGGCGCGGGCCGGGCTGATCGACCGAGACCGGCCGATCGTCATCGAGTGCAAGGTCGGATCGAGCGAGGGCGGGCGTGAGGCCAGCGACGACTCGCACCATCCGGAGCGCAGCGGGGTGGTCCGAAGCTTCCGTCCCGTCGGCCACCGGCACACGGCAGAGATCGAGCAGGAGCTCGCGGGGGTCCCCCTGGGAGGGTCAACGGTTGGGTGGCGCCCGCGCGTGCAGCTCAGTGTCACATCGGTGGAGCTCGTGCGTGGAGTGCTCGCGACCGCGCACGTGCCGGTGCGAGACGTCGCCGACGAGAAGACGCTCTGGCGCGCGTACCGCGAGGCGTACGCCGCCGAGCCGTTCGTGCGCATCGTGAAGGAGCGGAGCGGGATCTACCGGCTGCCCGAGCCGAAGCTAGTGGCGGGGACCAACTTCGCCGACGTCGGCTTCGCGCTCGATCCCCGCGGCGACCGCGTCGTCGCCATATGCGCCATCGACAACCTGGTGAAGGGCGCGGCCGGCAACGCCGTGCAGGCCATGAACGTCGCGCTCGGGCTCGCGGAGGACGCGGGCCTCGGCTTCGTAGGCCTGCACCCTTGAGCAGCGCCGTCCGCACGGTCGTCAAGGCCGGCGGATCGAGCGGCGTCGACCGCACCGCGGTCGCGGATCTCGTCGCCGG
>CAZTAI010000147.1:0-4768 GCA_964611555.1 uncultured Chloroflexota bacterium
TCGCGGAACACTGCCTTCACCCGCCGGGCCGCCGCGATGTCGGACAGGATGCTGCCCTCGACGACGACGACGTTCGCGGCCGATCCGACCGCGAGCGTCCCCACCCCCGGTACAGCAATGACCTCGCCGGCTGCCCACGTCGCCGCGCCGAGCGCCTCGTACGGCTCAAGGCCGGCGCGGACCAGCAGCTCCAGCTCCAGCGCGAAGTTGCCGACACGAGGCGGTCCGCCGCCGAAGTCCGTGCCGGTCGCGATGGTCACGCCGGCATCGTGCGCGGTCTTCACCGACGCGAGCCCGTATGCGAGCTCCGTGCTGTTGTTGAACGCGACGGGGACGCTGAGCGTGGTGACAAGGGCCGTGCGTCCCTTCATCAACGCAGCCGTGTCCGGCTCGATCGTGTATCCGTGATCGATGGTGTCCACACCGGCTTCGGCGGCGACGCGTGAGCCGAACCCCTGCGCGTGGACGGCGACGCGCTTGCCGCGCGCGTGCACCGCGTCGACGGCAGGCTTCAGCTCAGTGGCCGTGAACGTCGCGGCACTTCGCGTGGCTCCGTCCACGGCGATCTTCACGAGGTCCGCGCCGAGGTCCAGCTGCGCCATCGCGGCGGCGAGCAACTCCTCCGCCGAGCCGACCTGGATGGCGAAGGACACGTAGCGTCCCCGGCGCCCGATCCACGTTCCAGCGGCGGTGATGATCGGCACGTCGCGCCGGCCCCGCATGCTGTCGCGGATCCGGATGTTGAGAGCGTTCACCGCTCCGACGTCGCGGGCGGCGAGCACGCCGGAGCGGACCAGTGCCTTGGCGTTCTCCTCGGCGCGCTGGAGCAGCACGGGCTCGGGGTCCTGTAGACGCTGGAGGTAGTCGAGCCCTCCGGGGCCCGTGAAGTGCGAGTGGCAGTCCACGAACCCCGGGATGATCGTCGTGCCCGGGATCTCGACGATCTCGGGGTCGAGCGTCGCCGGTTCGTCGTCGCGTGCACCCAGGTAGGCCACGCGGCCGTCGCGTATGAGCAGTGAGACGTTCTGCAGCGGAGAGGCGGAGCGTCCATCGGCGAACGCGGCGGCCCGTATCAGTACGCCGCCCCTCGGTGGGCCGGGTGACGGCGATCGAAGCGAGGGGCCGAGCGTCGCGGGCGGCTCCTGCGTCGCGATCGTAGTTGGGCTCGGAGAAGTGACCGGCGCGATCGCTCGACACGCCAGGGCCGCCGCTCCCCCCACCGCGAGGCTGAGGACGCGACGCCGGCGCAAGCGCCCGGCGCTCATCGCGACAATCCTACGGAGACCCTGCCGGTCATCCGGTGCAAGGCTATCGTCCCGACATGCTGGCGCAGGTGAGGCCGGAGACCGCCGAGCGACGAACTAGCGGGTGCGGACGACGGCCACCGTGTCGCGCGCCAGGTGCAGCGTGCCGCCTTGCAGCGTCACTCGTGGGTTCGACGCGAGCACCAGCTCGCCCGCCCGACCGGCGAGCGGTAGGTCGATGTCGGAGCCGACCGAGAACGCCACGGTGATCGGTCCGCGCGCGATCCGCATCCAGCGCGCGTCTTCGTCGAACTGAACGTCGACCAGGTCGCGACGCCCATCGGTCAGCGAGGCCTCGCGCTCCCGGAGGGCGATCAGCGCGCGATACCACTCGAGGATCCCGCGGTGCGGCTCGCGCGCGGGCTCGGACCAGTCCAGCTTGGAGCGCGCGAAGGTCGCCGGATCCTGGGCATCGACCACTTCCTCAGGCCTCCAGCCGAAGCCCCCGAACTCGTAGTGGCGGCCTTCGGTGACCCCGCGAGCGATCCTCGAGTCCCGGTGGTCGGTGAAGTACTGGAACGGCGTCGACGCGGCCCATTCCTCGCCCATGAACAACATCGGCACATACGGGGATGTGAGGACCACGGCGGCGGCGATCCGTAGCCGGGCGCCGTCGACGAGGTGGGTGAGCCGCTCGCCTCTGGCCCGATTCCCGATCTGGTCGTGATCCTGCGCGTAGGCGAGGGCGCGGTGGCCGGAGAGGTCGCCGAAGGGCCGCCCCTGCACGCGCCTGCGATACGCGGACCAGCGCCCGTCGTAGACGTACACGTCGCGCAGCGCCTTCGCCAGGTCGGCCAGCGTTCCGAAGTCGGCGTAGTAGCCGCGGCGCTCCTCGGTCAGGAGAGCGTGCAGCGAGTGATGGAAGTCGTCGCTCCACTGCGCATCGCAGCCCCAGCCCCACTCCTCACGTGGGCGGACGACCTTCGGGTCGTTGTGGTCGCTCTCCGCGATCACCCAGAGCTTCCTGCCGGTCCGATCCTCGAGGTCGTCGACACGCGCGGTGAGCTCCTCGAGCACGTGCACGGCCGATCCGTCGACCATGGCGTGCACCGCGTCGACCCGGACCCCGTCGATGTGGTGGTCGCGCATCCACGACAGCGCGTTCTCGATCACGTAGGCGCGGACCGGGGCGCTATCGGGACCATCGAAGTTGAGGGCCTCGCCCCAGGGCGTCTGGTGCCGATCGGCGAAGTAGGGCCCGAACCTCTCGAGGTAGTTGCCGTCCGGCCCGAGGTGGTTGTAGACGACGTCCAGGACCACCGCCAGGCCCCGCGCGTGGCACGCGTCCACGAGGCGGTCGAGGCCGCGCGGTCCGCCGTAGGCGTGATGGGCCGCATAGAGGCCGACGCCGTCATAGCCCCAGCCGCGATCGCCGGTGAACTCCGCGACCGGCATCAGCTCGATGGCTGTCACGCCGAGGGTCGTGAGGTGGTCCAGCTTCTCGATGGCCGCGTCGAAGGTGCCCTGGGGCGTGAAGGTCCCGACGTGCAACTCGTAGATCACCGCGGTCCCTAGGTCGCGGCCCTTCCAGGACCGGTCGGTCCAGCCCGACCACGATGGGCCGACCACCGCCGAGGGTCCGTGGACTCCCTCGGGCTGGTGGCGGGAGCCCGGGTCGGGCAGCGCCTGGCCGCCGTCGAGCGAGTACGCGTAGCTAGTTCCATCAGGCGCCTCGAGCTCGAGCGCGAAGCTCCCCTGGTCGATGCGCTCCATGGGCCTGCGCTCGTTGTGCGAGACCAGGTCGACGTGTCGCGCACGCGGCGCCCAGACGCCGAACCTCACCGCCAGATGGTGGCATCTCCACCAGTGCTTGGCTGGCGCTCGCATCACCGTCGATCCGGCGCGTCATGGGTCCGACATCTGCTCGTTACAGTTGGCGCAGTGTTGGGTGGGCCGGCTAGAGGGGTCGAGGCCGCGCAGCGACTCGCGCTGGGCGCGCTCCGTCCGAGCGCGCTCGCGCAGGCCGGACGGACCGCGCATCCGGTCCAGAAGATCGTCGCCGTCCTCGCGGTCGTCGCCATCAACGTCGCCCTGTTCCTCGCGCCGTTCGACTACAGCGTCCTCGGAGCGCTCGCGTATCCGGGCGCGTTCCTCGTGACCTTCCTCGCGAACGCCGCGGTCGTCGTGCCGATCCCGTACATCCCGATCGTCGCGCACATCGCGCAGACCGCCGGAAACCCGGTGCTCGTGGTGCTGCTCGCGTCGCTCGGGTCGGCGTTCGGCGAGTGCGTGGCGTTCGCGGTCGGTCGCGTTGAGAAGGAGCTGTTCGAGGGTCACGCCTGGGTCGAGCGGATCCGCCGCTTCTTCGCGCACCCGCGACGGACCGCGCTGTTCCTGTTCTTCTTCGCCATCCCGCTCAACCCCGTATTCGACGTGGGCGGACTCATGGCCGGTGCGCTGGGTGTTCCGTTCCGCACGTTCCTGATCGCCGTGTGGCTTGGCCGCATCATCCGGTTCGCGATCCTCGCCTACATCGCGGTCGTTTTTAGGCCTTAACGGCTTTCTGTACAGCGGGGCTCTGGCCCCGGCGGCTCCGGTCAGCCACGACCTGTGCCTGGGTACTTGAGCAGCGCCGCAGGCTCGCGACGCTCGCCGTCGACCGCAACCACGTCACCGCTGTTGAGCGATGCGCGCACGCGGCTCGGCCAGAGCACGAGGCCTTCGCCCGATGGCTCGAACCCGAGCTCACGCAGTGCGGGCCCGGCCGGGCTCAGGGCCGCGGCCTCGTCCCCGAAGAGCTGCACCTCGAGGCGCTTGCCCCGGTAGGGCGAGGGGGTGCGCAGGAGCTGCGGCAGCGTCGAGACCGCCGCGGCGAGGCGCTCGCCGGCGAGACCGTCCACCGGCACGAGCCGCTTCCCACCCTGCTCGATCCGCATGACCGGGCGCCCGCCCTCGAGCACCAGGTACGCGCCCGGGATCCGCGACAAGCCCTCGGGAGCGGGCAGCGACGCGCCGTACGGGTTCGCCGGGTCCATCGCCGCGACCACGGTCATGCGCCGGTCGTCGCCGGTCTCGCGCAGCCGCTCTACGGCGGCGCGGTGCCCGTACTGCATCGAGACGAAGCCCTCGACGAAGAGGCCGCGCCTGGCCTCGCCGCGCATCTCCCAGCGCCGCAGGACGTCCGAGATCGCCGACCAGGGCACCGGCACGTCCTCGTGCTCGTAGTGCTCGTACGCCAGCACGCCGTGGCGAGCCAGGAGCACGTGAGCCCACGCATCCGCCGTCTCGGCGTCGACTACGGGCGCCGCCTCCGCCGGCCAGAGCGCCGACCAACGTCCGGCGCTGGCGCGGTCCTCGCGGACCGATCGCCAGCGTGTGGCGCGCGCGGCGTCGCGCATCGTGTAGCGCCGAGCGAGGTCGCGCCGGTCCTCGTCGGCCGTCGCCTCGCGCACCGTGCTGTCGCCGGGACGCGGGACGTGCCGCAGCGGAGCGAACGAGTCGTTCGTGGCGAGGCCGGCGAAGAC
>CAZTAI010000148.1:0-4744 GCA_964611555.1 uncultured Chloroflexota bacterium
AGTCGCTCCGGGGTGCGCGCATCCGGCCTTCGCCCCGTCATCCACGGCGCGCCTCGTTGCGCCCTTCAGGAGCGGCTTGCTGCCGTCGGCCAGGGTCCCCTCAGGAGCCTCCTCCTTGTATTTGCCCTCATGAAGGTCCTGCTCATCGGCTCGGGGCCGATCCTGATAGGCCAGGCGGCCGAGTTCGACTACGCCGGCACGCAGGCCTGCCGTGCGCTGCGTGAGGAGGGCATCGAGACCGTCCTGGTGAACTCGAACCCGGCGACGATCATGACCGACCCAGGTGTGGCCGACATCACCTACATCGAGCCGCTGGTGCCCGAGGTCCTGGAGCGGATCATCGCCAAGGAGCGGCCGGAGGCGCTGCTGCCGACCCTGGGTGGCCAGACGGGCCTCAACCTCGCGGTCGCGCTACACGACAGCGGTGTGCTCGAGCGCTATGGAGTGAGGTCGTTGGGAACGCCGATCGCCTCGATCAAGCAGGCAGAGGATCGCGAGGCCTTCAAGCAGCTCCTCGTGTCGATCGGCGAGCCGGTCCCGGAGTCCGTCACGGCGGACAGCGTGGAGGCGGCGATCGCGTTCGCGGAGCGCATCGGCTATCCGCTGGTGATCAGGCCGGCGTACACGCTCGGCGGGACAGGTGGCGGATTCGCGCGCGACCGCGACGAGCTCGTCGCGCGAGTGCGCTTCGGTATCGCGGCGTCGCCCATCGGGCAGGTCCTCGTGGAGCGCAGCCTCGCGGGCTGGAAGGAGATCGAGTACGAGGTCATGCGCGACGGCGCGGACACGTGCATCACGGTCTGCAACATGGAGAACATCGACCCGATGGGCATCCACACGGGTGACTCCATCGTGGTGGCGCCCTCGCAGACGCTCTCGGACAAGGAGTACCAGCAGCTCCGCTCGGCATCGCTCCGGATCATCCGCGCGCTCGGGATCGAGGGCGGGTGCAACGTCCAGTTCGCGCTGCACCCGGATCGCACGCCGGCGGATCACCCCGACGGGCGCGTTCCTTACTACGTCATCGAGGTCAACCCGCGCGTGTCGCGGTCGTCGGCGCTCGCTTCGAAGGCCACGGGCTATCCGATCGCGCGCGTGGCGGCGAAGATCGCCGTCGGCCGGCGGCTCCACGAGATCGCCAACGCCGTGACCCGCCGGACGACCGCGGCTTTCGAGCCGACCCTCGACTACGTGGTCGTGAAGATCCCGCGCTGGCCTTTCGACAAGTTCCCGTTGGCCGACCGGCGCGTCGGCACGCAGATGAAGGCCACCGGTGAGGTCATGGCGATCGACCGGACCTTCGAGGCCGCGATGCTGAAAGCCCTGCGCTCGCTCGAGCTGAAGGACCGAGGTCTGCTCTGGGAGGCGCCCGAGTGGCGGTCCATGCCGGAGGCGCAGGACTTCGTCGATCGGATGCTGCAGTCGCCGCCGACGGATGAGCGCCTCTGGCGCGTCTTCGCCGCGCTCCGCCGCGGGGCGGAGGTCGGAAAGGTCAACAAGGCGACGGGCATCGACCGCTGGTTCCTGGAGCGCTTCAAGAGCGTCGTCCGCTTCGCCGACACCGAGCTGCGCACGGCCACGCCCACGCCTGCGCTCCTGGGTCGCGCCAAGCGCCTCGGGTATTCGGACGCGGACATCGGCACCCTGACGGGGATCCAGGCGGCGGACGTGCGCAGCCTGCGAGAGCAGTGGGGGATCGTGCCCGTCTACAAGATGGTCGACACCTGCGCCGCCGAGTTCGAAGCGGTCACGCCCTACTTCTATTCGACCTACGAGCAGGAGAACGAGGCCGTCGCCCTCCCAGGTCCCAAGGCGATCGTGCTCGGCTCCGGCCCGATCCGCATCGGGCAGGGCATCGAGTTCGACTGCTGCTGCGTGCAGGCGGCCGGGTCGCTGGCGGCCCGCAACGTCGCGTCGATCATGGTCAACAGCAATCCCGAGACGGTGTCGACCGACTTCGACGCCTCGTCGCGCCTCTACTTCGAGCCGCTCGACGAGGAGTCGATCGCCGAGGTCATCCGCAACGAGGGCAGCGACGTGCCGGTCTTCGCACAGTTCGGCGGGCAGACCGCCCTCAACCTGGCCGACCGCATCGCGGCGACTGGCGGCCGCATCGCCGGGACCAGCGCCGACGCCATCGGCCTCGCCGAGGACCGCCGCCGCTTCCACGAGCTCGCGGATGCCCTGGGCATCCCGCAACCGCCCGGTGGCACGGCCAACTCGCAGGCGGAGGCGCTGGCCATCGCCGAGCGCGTGGGCTTCCCGGTCCTGGTGCGGCCGTCGTTCGTACTCGGCGGACGCGGCATGGAGATCGCGTACGCCGCGGAGGACCTCGAGGGCTACTTCGCCACCGCGCTCGACGCCGGCACCGGGCGGGTGCTCGTGGACAAGTACCTGCGCGGTCGCGAGGTCGAGGTCGACGCCGTGTCCGACGGCAAGGACACGCTCGTCGCCGGGATCATGGAGCACATCGAACGCGCCGGTGTGCACTCCGGCGACTCGTTCGCGGTCTATCCGGCGCAGGAGCTGTCAGGCGAGGAGATCCGCGAGATCGTCAGCCTCACGCGGCGCATCGCCGAGGCGCTGCCGGTGAAGGGCCTCCTCAACATCCAGTTCATCCTTTCAGAGGGCTCGGCCGGCGCCGGCGAAGTCGGGGCCGGCCGCACGGACGCGGGGTTGCGTGGCATTTACGTGTTGGAGGTGAATCCGCGCGCGAGCCGCACCGTGCCGTTCCTCACCAAGGTGACCGGCGTGCCGCTGGTGCGCCTCGCCGTCGCGATCGGTCTGGGCTCGACGCTGGCTGCCGAGGGCTACGCCCGCGAGGACGGCATCTGGCCACCGGGTGACCTGGTCGCGGTGAAGGCGCCGGTCTTCTCGATGGCCAAGCTGCTCGACGTCGACACGTACCTCGGACCCGAGATGAAGAGCACCGGCGAGGTCATGGGCATCGACCGCTCGTTCCCGCCGGCGATCTGGAAGGCCCTCGTTGGCGCTGGCATGGCACCACCGCCGAGCGGGACGGTCCTCGTGACGGTCGCGGACAAGGACAAGCCCGAAGCGGCGGCGATCATCGAAGGCCTGCGCTGGCTCGGCTACGACATAGCCGCGACCAGCGGCACTGCGCGCCTGGCGCGCTCGCTCGGGGTAGAGGTCACCGAGGTCCCGAAGCTCGCCGACGGCGATCAGACGATCCTGCGCCTGATCCGGTCCGGCCAGTGCGCGGCGGTGATCAACACGCCGACCCTCGGGCGGACCGTCGACCGCGACGGGTTCCTCATCCGCCGTGCGGCCGTGGAGTCGAGCATTCCGTGTCTCACATCGCTGGACACGGCGCTGGCGGTGGTCACCGCGCTCCGTGCGAGCGCTCTCGTGTACGAGGTGGCGCCTCTCGCGGCGTATCGCGCCGCGACCACGACCGGGACCGCGGTGCCGGTGGCCGCGGGCGCGGACCCGCTGCTCGCGGGCTAGCGCTGAGCACCGGGGAGGCTCGCCCGCCAAAGCCCGGCACGGGCACAGCGGTCGCTCTGGTGACGGCCGCGGCGCTCTTCGGCGACACGCTCCTGTACACGGCGCTGCCGGTGAGCGCGGCCCGGCTCGGTCTCGACGCGCTGGCGGTCGGCCTGATCCTGTCGCTCAACCGGTGGGTCCGCCTCTTCACCAATCCGTTCGCGGCGCGCCTGTTCGAGCGCGTGCCCGCGGGCGGTCTGGTCATGATCGGCCTGGCGCTCGCGGTCGCGTCGACCGCCGCGTACGCGCTGCCGTCGCTGCTCATCGTCTTCCTCGCCGCACGGCTCGTGTGGGGGATGTCGTGGTCGCTGCTGCGCCTCGGCTCGCTGCTCGGTGCGATCGAGCGCGGCACTGGCGGCCGCACCGGACGCGCGCTCGGTGACATGCGTGCCGTGTTCGGGCTCGGCTACCTCGGTGGCGCGATCTACGCACCTTTCGCCGTCGAGTCTTACGGCTGGGGTGCCGCGGCGATCGGCGCGGCTGCCCTCACGCTGGTCCTCGGGATCGTTCCCGCGCTCAGCGTGATCGGCTGGCGCCGCGAGGTCGACATCGACGCGACAGCCCAGCGCGCCATCTGGCGATCTCTCTGGGAGCCGTCCTTCTCGTCGATCTTCACCATCGCGTTCTGCCAGTACGCGATCTACGCAGGGCTTCTCGCTGTCGCCGGCGGGCTGCGCATCGCCGAGCTCTTCCCGTCCGGCGGTGCGATGCTCGGGATCCCGGTCGCGGCCACGCTCGTGGCGGGCCTGTTCATCTTGTCGCAGCGCCTGTCGCAGGTGGTCTGGACCCCGTTCGCCGGCCGCCTCGCAGACGCCTCGGTCGAGCGGACCTTCCTTCTGTCGACCGTCGCCGCGGTCGCGGCGATCGCCGGGCTGCTCCTGGCCCGCGATCCACTGTCGTTCGTCGCGCTGGGAGCGCTCGCGTTCTTCGCGGGGATCACGAGCGTGGTCACCGTCGAGCTCGGGATCGCTCACCGCACGACCGCGGCGGACCGGGCGCGGATCCTCGGCGCATACAACACCTGGGCGGACGTTGGTGCGGCCTCGGGCGCGCTCGCGGGCGGCGCTCTCGCGCTGGGCGGAACGCACGTCCCCATCGGCGTCGCGTTGGCCCTGGCCGCGGCGACGCTCTTCATCTGGCGCTGGGCTGGAAGACCGCCGGCCGCGGCATACGCTTCGGCCACATGAGGCTGGCGTCGTGATCCTCGAGACCGGGCGGGTCGTCTCGACCGAGCGCA
>CAZTAI010000149.1:0-4728 GCA_964611555.1 uncultured Chloroflexota bacterium
CCTTCGAGCTCCTGGCGATGCCTGAGGTACCCGCGAAGGCAGCGCCGGCCGCGGAATAGTGCTCCAGCGCGTCTCCTTCCCCGTCGCAGGCACCGAGGTCGAGGGGATCCTGCACCTTCCCGACGGCGAGACGGTCGGCGGCGTGATCGAGATGGGTGGCGGCGCGATCGAGCACGGCGCCTTCGTCTGCGAAGCGCTCGCCGCCGCAGGCATCGCCGCACTGCGGTTCGCGTTCCGAGTGCCTCCCCGCGGCGGAGGAACGGTGGATGCGGAGGCAGGACTCGCCGATGCGGCCTCGGCGGTTCGCCTGCTGCGCGCCCATCCGAGCATCCCCCAACGCATCGGGGCCGTGGGCCATTCGTTCGGCGGGGTCATCGCCGCGCGCGTCGCGGGCCGTGACTCGCGTATCCGCGCAGCAGCGCTGCTTGCCGCGCCGGTGGCACGACCTGAGCTCGGCGCGATCAAGCCGGCAGCCGAGCTGTCCAGGACGCGTGCACGGGTCCTCCTCTGCTACGGATCCGACGATGAGCGCGTGCCTCCGGCCGAGGGCGACCGCTACGCGGCGGTCCTGAGCCAGGCGCGCGTGACGCATCGCTTGGTTGTCATCGAGGGCGCCGACCACTTCTTCTCAGCGCCCCTGCCCCGCCTGCGGATGCTCAAGACACTCACCGAGTGGATGCGAGCCTCCCTCGAAGGCTGACCGTTCACCGCGATACGGTGCGGCGCGCAGGACCGTCGTAGCGTGGGATCCGTGGTCTTCGAGCGCCTGGCCGACGAGAGCGTCTGCTACCTCACGACGACGGGCCGCATCAGCGGGAAGGCTCACACCATCGAGATCTGGTTCGGCCTGCGCAACGGGATCGTCTACCTCCTCTCGGGCGGAGGCGACAGAGCCGACTGGGTGAAGAACATCCGCAGGGATCCCGACGTCCGCGTCCGCGTGGGATCGCGCACGGTCCCCGGCAGGGCCAGGGTCGTGCGGGCCGGGACGAATGAGGACGAGCTGGCGCGCCAGCTGCTCGACGGCAAGTACATGGGCTGGCGCGAGGGAAAGCGGCTCAGCGGGTGGGCGCGGGGTGCGCTCCCTGTGGCGGTGTCCTTCCCAGCTCGTTAGCGGAGGCCAGCTCCGCGTCCTCGAGGGCGCGCATCAGCTGCGGAGCGTCCAGAGCGGCGGCCCAGCGAACCAGGTCGTCGCGCGTCTCGGCGGTCTGGAGAACGTCCGTCCGGCTGAGGTCGCCATGCTCGATCGATGTGAATTCGAGCCACGCGCGCCACTGCCCATCGACGGCCGAGGCGTAGACGCGGACGAAGTAGTGCCCATCCAGCGGCGCCTCGAGCTCGCGCAGAACCTCACCCACGGGCGGCATTGAGGCAAATGGGATGCCAGCGCAGCAGGCTGGCAGGCGTCCTGACCGTACTCTGGCGCCGTGCCCGTCTCTCGCGAGGAGCGCCGTCTCGTCACCTGCGTTTTCATCGACATCGTCGGATCGACCGATCTGACCATGCGGCTGGGTCCGGAGCGCCTGAAGCGCGCCCTGGACTCGGCGTTCGCGGAGGTGAAGGAACGCATCGTGGCGCAGGGCGGGACCGTCGAGAAGTACATCGGCGATGCCGTCTACGCGCTATTCGGAGCACCCGTAGCGCATACCGACGACCCGCTGCGCGCGCTCCGCGCCGCCCAGGCCTGCCGCGGGTGGGCGACGCGACCGGAGTCGCCCTTCGGAGTGCGCATCGGGGTCGAGACCGGGGAGGCCGTGGTCGACCTCTCCGCAGTCGAGAGCACACAGCAACGGATGAGCGTAGGCCCTGTGGTGAACACGGCGGCGCGCCTCGAGCAGGCCGCCGATCCGGGCCAGGTCCTCGTCGGGCCACGCTGCCACGCGGCGACCGCCGCCGCAGCGCGCTTCAGCGCGCTCGGCTCTATGTCGTTCAAGGGGCTCGCGCCGATGGAGGTCTGGGAGCTCGAGGGCCTCGCGAGGGATGCGCCGACGGTCGACCTGCCGTTCGTCGGCCGGGACAGCGAGCTCGCGATCCTGGAGCTCGCCTACGGCCGCAGCTCTCAGCGAGCAGTCTTCGCGCTGGTAAGCGGCCCACCCGGCCAGGGGAAGACCCGGATCGTACGGCAGTTGCTCGAACGGATCGGACGGACCGCGCTGCTCGCGCGCTTCCGGCCCATGGGAGACGCGGGCGCAGCCGCCCCGCTGCGCGACCTCCTGGGCGGACCCGACGTCGAGCCGAGCGAGGTCGCGGAGTCGCTCGCCGGCGTCGAAGATCCGGCGGAGCGCGACCGGATCCTCCGCGCCGTCCTGCACAGTGGCGGGCTCGACCACGATGAGCGGCTGAGTCGCCTCCCGAGCGAAGAGCGCACCGACGAGATCGTGCACGCTTGGCGGCGGTACTTCGCGGCGCGCGGAAACGGGATGACGCCAGTCGTCTGGCTCGAAGACCTGCACTGGGCAGACGAGGCGACGATACGTCTGGTCGACCGTCTCACCCTGTCGGCCGGACCGCTGTTCCTCGTCGCGACCGCGCGTCCAGAGCTCGCGCAGACCGCCGGGCTCAGGCCGGGCGGCGACCGCTTCTTCGTCGAGCTCGACCCGCTCGATGGCGAGGACGCGCTGACGCTCGCGAGCCATGCGGGCGCGGCCGACCGCGCCACCGTCGAGCGCGCGCAGGGGAATCCACTGTTCATCGTCGAGCTCGCCCGCAGGGCGGATGTCGACGGCGAGCTACCGCTCACGCTCCAGGGCGCGCTAGGGGCCCGCCTCGATGAGCTCGCTCCGCCGGAGCGCCAGCTCCTCTCCCATGCGGCCGTCATCGGCGACACGTTCACCGTGGCGGACGCGGCGCTGCTGTCCGGACGGGCCGTGGCCGAGGTCGGCTCAGCGCTCGCGCGCCTGGCCGACCTGCTGTATCTGCGTCGCGACGGAGGTGCCTTCCGCTTCCACCACAACCTGCTCCGCGACGTGGCGTACGGCCGGCTTCTCGTCGCGGACCGCATGCGACTCCACGCGCGTCTAGCGCGGGATGGAGCGGAAGAGCTCGATCCCGACAGCCGAGCTCATCACTGGTGGGAGGCGCTTCATCCGCCGGACGCGGAATGGGTCTGGACGGACGCGGCCGAGCGCACCGCGCTCCAGCGCGCGGCGGTGCTGGCGCACCTCACGACCGTCGAGCGACACCTCGCGCGGCACGACGCCCGGCGGGCGCTTGCCCTCGTCGAGCGGGCGGCGCAGCTCGCGCTGGACGACGCCGACGCCGCACGGATCGACCGGGCCTGGGGACGCGCCGCGGCGATGGAGGGCAAGGGCGACGCCTCCTGGGAGCGGTTCACGCGAGCCGTCGTGTATCACCGCCGACAGGGCGACGTCCCACCCGAGCTCTACTTCGAGTGGCTGCACGTTCCGGTGTGGTTCACCGGCTTCTTCGAACACCCACCGAGCGAGGACGAAGTGCGGACCCTGCTCACGGAGGGTGAGAGCATCGCGGGCCCGCGCGACGACACCGCGACGCTCGCGCGGCTGCGGATGCTGCGGGCGACCCTGGACGACGACATTGTGCTCGCGACCAGGGCCGTGGACGCCGCGGCCCTCGTCGTCGCGCCTGCCGACCTCGCGGCGATGCTGGCGCACCTCGCCGAGATGCAGTTCAAAAGTGCCGATCTCGATGCGATGGCCGTCTCGGCCGAGCGGCTGCGGGAGATCTCCGACCGGGTCGCCGACCCGGACGTCGCGTTCGCGACACGGCGGCGCGTCGCCGTCTGGCAGGGCGACCTGGCCGAGGCACGCCGCCTCGCGGTCGCGCTCGAGACCGGGACCCGTGCCTCGGGCCCCCACATCCGCTCGCATGCGCTCGGGACGCTGACGTGGCAGGCGGAGTTAGAAGGCGACTGGCCCGAGGTCCGCCGTATCGCCTCCGAGACGATCTCGCTGATGCGCGATAACGAGGGGACGAAGTTCTGCGCCTTCGCCGGGACCGCACTGGCAGGCGGCGCACTCGCGGAGGCACGGGACGGCCGTCTCGACGAGGCCCGTGCGCTGCTCGACCGTGCCCGGAAGACCGCCGAGCACGCCGCGCTGTTGTGGCCGGCCTCGCTGGCGGCGGTCGGCGATCGGACCGCGCTGTCGGAGACCCCGACCGGCACGTCGCCACACTTCTGGAACGGGTACGCGACGGCGTGCGTGCTTCTGGGTGAGCGCGAGCGCGCACTGGAGGCGGCCGCGCGGCTCGAGGCCATGGCGGGGCGCGGGGCGTGGCTGGCAGGCGCGATAGCCGCCGCGATGCGCGATGAGCTGGACGGCCGGGGCCGCGGGGGCACGGGCCACGCGCGGCTTCGCGAGCGTGGGTACGTCGGGACGAGCGAGATCCTGTCGATGCGCGCGCCTGGACCGATCCCCTAGCTTAGGAGACGGCCGGGAAGTCTCCATGCGCCCGGAGATAGGCCACGACCCCGCCCGCGCTGAGGATCTCCTGGGCGAATGGCGCAAGCGGGCGCAGCGCCGCGTCACCGCTCGGCGTGCGCAGGATGCCGCCGCCCAGGTCCAGCGTCACCTCATCTCCCTCCCGAGCGAGGCGGACCGCGTCGCCCGACTCGAGCACCGGGATGCCGAGGTTGATGCAGTTGCGGAAGAAGATGCGCGCGAAGCTCTTGGCCACCACGGCGCCGATGCCGTGCTTCTTGAGCGCCGCCACCGCGTACTCGCGCGACGAGCCGCAGCCGAAGTTCTC
>CAZTAI010000150.1:0-3149 GCA_964611555.1 uncultured Chloroflexota bacterium
CGCTATGGGGCCTGCTCGCGGCGGCGCATGCCGCCTGGCGCCGCGACGGCCGCAGCCTCCAGAGCGCGCGCTGGTCGGCGCTCGGAGCGCTGGTCCTGGTGGTGATCGCGGCGGGCTCGATGATGGCGGCGCTCCTGGCGCACGACTTCTCCATCCGCTACGTCGCCCTCAACAACGCCCGCGAGACCCCCGCCTTCTTCAGCGCGATCTCGCTCTGGGCAGCGCTCGAAGGATCGATCCTGCTCTGGACCGCGGTGCTGGCCGGTGCGGTCGCCTTCGTCGCCTGGCGCGGGACGCGCGAGCTACCCCGCCTCGCCACGACCGCGCTTGCCGTGATGTTCGCGATGCTCGCGTTCTTCCTCTTCCTCGTCGTGACGCCCGCCGCCGACCCGTTCGTCCGCCTCGACGCCGTGCCGCCGAACGGCCGCGGGCCCAATCCCCTGCTGCAGGACCACTGGCTGATGGGGCTACACCCTCCCCTGCTCTACCTCGGCTACGTCCTCTTCTCGATCCCGTTCGCCTACGCGGTCGCGTCGCTGATCCTGGGCGAGGGCGGCGACCGCTGGATCACGGCCACCCGGCGATCGGCCCTGGTCGCGTGGGCGCTGCTGGGTGTCGGGATCGTCGCGGGCGCGTGGTGGTCCTACGCGGTGCTCGGCTGGGGCGGCTACTGGGCGTGGGACCCGGTGGAGAACGTTGCGATCATGCCCTGGCTCGTCGCGACCGCCTACCTGCACTCCGTCATGGTCGAAGAGAAGCGCCGCATGCTCCGCACCTGGAACCTCGCGCTCGTGATCGGCGCTTTCTCACTGACGATCCTGGGCACGTTCCTCACGCGTAGCGGCGTGGTGAACTCGGTGCATTCGTTCACGCAGTCGGCCATCGGTCCGCTGCTGCTCGGGTACCTCGCAGCGGTCCTGGCCTTCTCCGTCGGTCTCTTGCTGTGGCGCTCGCCGCGGCTGCGCGACTCGGGTCAGATCGGCGCACCGCTCTCGCGCGAGGCGATCTTCCTTTTCCAGAACGTGCTCTTCGTGGCTGCGACCCTCACGGTGCTTCTGGGCACTCTCTATCCGCTGCTGGTCGAGGCGGTCAGCGGTGATCAGGTCTCGATCGGCGCACCGTACTTCGACCGGGTCGAGGTCCCGATCGCCCTCGCGCTGCTCTTCCTGATGGGCGTCGGTCCGCAGCTGCCGTGGCACGGCGCGTCGCGCGCCACCCTCGAGCGCCAGTTCGCGCTACCTGTCGTCACGGCGGCGGCCGGCGCGATCGTTTCGGTGGCCGTCGGCCTGCGCGCGCCGATGGCGGTGCTCGCGTACGCGCTCGTCGCGTTCGTGTGCGCGACCGTCGCCCAGGAGATCGCGCGCGGCATCCAAGCACGGCGCGCGCTCCACGGCGAGTCCCAGCTGACGGCCCTGGCGAACCTCTTCCGGCGCAGCGGCCGCCGGTACGGCGGGTACGTCGTACACGTCGGTATCGCGATCGTCGCGCTGGGCATCGCCACGAGCCAGGCCGCGACCATCGAGGCTGAGGCGACGCTCGCGCCCGGCGGCTCGATGCAGGTCGCCGGCCGGGAGATCGTCTTCGTGGGCCTCCGCGACGTGAACGAGCCGCAGCGCCAGGCCGTCGTGGCCGACCTTCGCATCGGCGACACCGTCCTGACTCCTGCGCTCACCTACTACCCGAACGCGACCCAGCCCATCGGCACACCTGGCATCGCCGCGGGCGCCGACCGGGACGTGTACGCGATCCTCGCGGCGTACGACGCGCGTGGGCGCGCCTGGGCGACCTTCCAGATCCGTGTGATCCCGCTCGTCTCCTGGCTCTGGGTCGGTGGCGCGATCGTGGGCCTGGGCGCGATCATCGCCGGGCTACCCGCGCCGCGTCCGCGCGAGCGCACCCGCGCGCTGATCGCCGCCCCGGCTGTTCCGCGAGCCGCCGTGGACACGAGCGGCGAGTGAGGCGCATCGCCATCGTGATCGGCGCTCTCGCGGTGCTCGTAGCCGTCGCCGCGGTCGCTGTACCTCGGCCCGAGACAGCGGACGAGCGCGTGGCGCGGATCGCCGCCGAGCTCCGCTGCCCCGTGTGCCAGGGCCTCTCGGTCAATGACTCGCCCTCGGAGTCGGCGCGCGAGATGCGCGCGATCATCGAGCGGCGTGTCGCCGAGGGCCGCGGCGACGACGAGATCCGCGACGAGTTCCGCGCCGCGTACGGCGACTGGATCCTGCTGGCGCCGCCGACCGGTGATCCGCGCGGCCTGATCTGGCTCGTACCGCTCGTGGCGGTCGCGGCGGGCATGCTGCTGGTGCTCTCGCGGCTGCGCGCATCTGACGCGGTGGCGCGACCCACCGAAGAGCAGATGGCGCTGCTGCGGGAGCGCACGCGGCTGGATGAGAGCGAGGCATGACGATGGCCTTCGTGTTCGCTCTGGCCCTCGCGGTCGGCGGGTACTTCGTCCTCCGGCCCTACCTGCGCCCCGCGCCGTGGCCGGCGGAGCCGCCGGACCGGCGCGACGACATCGCCCGCTCGGTGAGCTCGCTTCGCGACCTCGAGTTCGCCCAGGCGGCGGGCACGATCGACCCGGCGGATGCGGAGGTCCTGCGCGCTCGCATCGAAGCCTCGGCGTTCGCGCCGGAGGCGCCGGCCTCGCGTCCCGCGCCGGTCGGAACGTTCGCGGTCGCCGCGCTCGTCGCGGCGCTGGCTGCGGTGCTGGTCGTCGCGTTCCTCCCGGGAGCCGCGGGCGACCGCGCGCCCGGCTCGACGATCACCGGCAGCGTCCCGCAGATCGGCCAGAGCCTCGAGGAGCTGGAGGCGAGCGTGCGCACCCGTCCGGACGATGTCCCGACACGGCTCGCCCTGGCGGAGGCGTACGTGGACGCGCAGCGCGCGGACGAGGCCGCCGATCAGTACCGCGCGGTGCTGACGATCGACAGCCAGAATGTGCCCGCGCTCAACGGGGTGGCGCTGCTCCTCTACCGCTCGGGGTCGCCCGACGGCGCTCTCGCCGCGTGCGACCGCGTGCTGTCACTGCGGCCGCGCGATCCGGACGCGCTGTTCCTCAAGGGCCTGATCCTCTACCAGCAGGAGAAGTTCGCTGAAGCGGTCGATGTCTGGGAGGTCTTCCTCGAGGTCGGAGAGTTCCACGGAGCCGC
>CAZTAI010000150.1:3249-4719 GCA_964611555.1 uncultured Chloroflexota bacterium
CTGGGCGAAGGTCACCCGCCCCACCCGGGGCTCCGCCAGGGGGCGTGCGAAGGAGGCCGCACGAACGAGTGCCACTTCGTCATCAGATACGTCGTCCGCGCTCAAGGCATTACGACGCGCCGTACGCGGCGGTGCTCACGCCCGCCGCTTGTCTCGGAGCCGATCGAGCCCGTCGAGGATGAGGTCGAGCCCGAAGTCGAACGGGCTCTTGTCCCCCTTCGTGGCCTTCGTCATGTGCTGCTCGATGTGCTCGTGCATGTATGGGAACTGCTCGATCGGGAGCCTGCTGATGACGTCCTGCGCCAACTGGGGCAGGTTGCCCTTCGTGACCGCCGCGATGCCCGCTGCCCAGAGCGTCGACCCGACCACGTGGCTCTCGAGGATGTGATACGCGTGATGCGTCATGTTGGGAGAGAAGCCCGCTTCGCGAAGGCGCCGCAGCAGCGCTTCCATGTACCGCAGCTGCGTCGGACGGACCCTCTCGGGTGACGTTAGACGTTGGGACCAGGGGTGGCGCCTGAGGGCGGCATGGTACGAGGTCGAGCTCCTGCGGACATCCGCCTTCCAGTCGGACTTCCGGCCGGACCCACTCGCAGTTGGCTCGATCTCGCCTGTGACCATGTCGACCAGCTCCGTGAGGAGGTCGTCCTTGCTCGAGAAGTAGTAGTAGAGCGACATCGCTTCGACACCGAGCTCGTGCGCCAGCTTTCGCATCGACAGCGCCTCGATCCCGCCCTCATCGGCGAGCTTCATAGCGGTGCCCAGCACGCGCTCCTTGCTGAGCGGGACGCGCTGATCGGCGATAGCCGTGGCCCTCTTCGCCATCTGGGACCTCCTCGCCCACTCGGATCCGTAAGGCTCGGCAGCCTTACGCCGTACGACTATCTTACAGCGTACGAGGCGGTGAAGCAAACTGGTTCTGGCGGCCCGGCCCGGCCAGGGGGGAGAAGATGTCCGTGCAGTCTCAGGCTCAGACCAGCGTGCAGGCCATCGTCAGGACGTTCCCGCTGATCGAGGCGGGAGCGTCGGTCCGCTACATCGGCGACAGGCGAGCCAGGGGGAAGGTCATCGTCACGATCTAGGCCAGCGAGGCGCCCGCGGGGGCTAGGAGTCCCGCTTCTCGCGCTCGGCGGCCTTCTCCTGCTTGTCCTGCTGCTTCTCGCGGAGCTGCTGGCTCCGCTCCTGTTCTTCTTCGATCGAGCGCGAGCCGATGCCGGGCGCGGGCCTCAGCTCGACGTTCGGCACGAAGCCGCCGCGGTTGCGGCGCTGGTCGTCCTCGCGGTCCCGCTCGCGCTGGCGGTCACGCTCGCGCTCGCGGGCCTGCTCCTCCTCGCGGCGGAGCTCGCGCAGCCTGCGTTCCGCGTCCTCGCGAGCCTGCTCTTCCGCCTTGCGCTGCTGCTCGAGCTGCTTGGCGGCCTGCTCGCGGGCCTTCTCCTCGGCCTTGCGGAACTCCTCGAGCAGCTTCTCCGC